>NZ_JAKTNT010000024.1 GCF_022760925.1 Thermus hydrothermalis
CGGGGCACCTTGTAAGCGGCCAGGTGTTGGCGGCAGAAGGCCTCAATGTCCTTTTCCGTCACCTTGCCCCGGTACTCGGGCTTGAGGACGAGGAAGGCGGCCACGGTTTCCCCGCGGTAGGGGTCGGGGACGCCCACCACGGCGGCCTCCTGGACGGCCTCGTGGGTGTAGAGGACCTCTTCCACCTCGCGGGGGTAGATGTTGTAGCCGCCGGCGATGATCATGTCCTTTTTGCGGTCCACGATGTAGAAGTAGCCGTCCTCGTCCATGCGGGCCATGTCGCCGGTGTAGAGCCAGCCGTCCTTGAGGGCCTTTTGGGTTTCCTCGGGGCGGTTCCAGTAGCCTTTCATGACGTTGGGGCCCTTGACGATGAGCTCCCCCACCTCGCCCAAGGGCACTTCCTTCCCCTCCTCGTCCACCACCTTGGCCTCCACCCCGGGGAAGGGAAGGCCCACGCTCCCGAGCTTTCTTGGGCCGTGGAGGGGGTTGCAGTGGGTGACGGGGCTTGCCTCGGTCAGCCCGTACCCCTCCACCAGCTTGGCCCCGGTGAGGGCCTCAAACCGCTCCGCCACCTCGAGGGGCAGGGGGGCGGAGCCGGAGATGCAGGCCCGGACGCTCCTTAGGTTGCGCTTCTCAATCCCGGGGAAGTTGTTGAAGGCCACGTACAGGGTGGGCACCCCGGGGAAGAGGGTGACCCCGTGCTTCTCAATGGCCTCCACGATGGGCCCGATCTCGGGGCGGGGAAGGAGGACCAGTTTGGCCGCCCCCAGGAGGGCCAGGTTCATGGCCACGGTCATGCCGTAGACGTGGAAGAAGGGGATGGCTCCCAGAACCACCTCTCCCCCCTCCCGGAAGTCGGGGATCCATGACCGCACCTGCAGGGCGTTGGAGGAGAGGTTGCGGTGGGTGAGCATGGCCCCCTTGGCCACCCCGGTGGTGCCCCCGGTGTACTGCAAAAGGGCCAGGTCGTCCAGGCTCAGGGGCACGGGGCTAGGGGTGCCGGGCTTGAGGAAGCGCCGCCAGGGGATGCCCTCGAGGGTCTTGGGCCACTGCCCCTTGCGCTTGAGCATGAGGGGGTAGAGGAGGTTCTTGGGGAAGGGAAGGTAGTCCTGGATGCCCGTGCGCACCAGGATGCGCACGGGGACTTCCTCCTTCACCTCTTGGTAGCGGGGAAGGAGCTGGTCCAGGATGACCAGGGCCTTGGCCCCCGAGTCCCGAAGCTGGTGGCTTAGCTCCCTAGGCGTGTACATGGGGTTGGTGTTCACCGCCACCCCCCCCGCCAAGAGGGTGCCGAAGAAGGCCACCACGAACTGGGGGGAGTTGGGGAGCATGATGGCTACCCGGTCCCCTGGCTCAAGCCCCGCCTCTTGGAGCCCTTTGGCGAAGGCCTCCACCTGGCGAAAGAGGGCGGCGTAGGTAAGACTTCGCCCCAGGAACTCCAAGGCCACCTTCTTGGGGTAGCGGCGGGCGTTTTCCCGCAGGGCCTCGGTCAGAAGCCGGGGCGTGGGGGCCTCTTTGGGGACCCCGGGATCGTAGTGTGCGTACCAAGGATGCATGGCACCTCCTTGAACCGGGTCAAAGTTTACCGCCCGGCCCTCGCCGGGGCAAGGGGCGTTAGGCCCGGAAGTAGCGGTACGGGGGGCCTTCCCGCCCCACCGCTCCCTCCTTTCGCAGGTACTCCAGGTGGGCGAGGGTTTCGGCGAAGGCGAAGCGGCGCCCGGCGGCGTCCAGGTCCTGGGGGAAGAGGAGGAGGGAGAGCTCCCAGGCGGTTTTGGGGCTTTCCAGGTGCGTGAGGAGGGCTTGGAGGCGCTCCTCGTGGTGGGCGAGAAGCGCTTGTGCCCGCTTTCCGATGTCCCGGATGGGGCCAAAGTGCCCGGCGTAGGCCACCTGGGCGGGGAGCCCGGCCAGGCGCTTCAGGGAGCTTAGGAAGTCCTCGAGGGGGTTTTCCCGGGTGTAGGCCCAAAGGCCCACGTTGGGGGAGACGTGGTCCAAAAGGGCGTCCCCCGCCAGGAGGACCCCTTCCTCCTCCAGGTAAAAGGCCACGTGCCCATCGGCGTGGCCGGGGGTCCAGAGGACCCGAAGCCGCCTCCCCGCCACCTCCAGGACCGCCCCGTCCTCGAGGGCCAGGGGCGCCTTGGGCGGGTGGACCCGTTCGCGGGTCTTGGCCATGGTTTCCCGGATGCCCAAAAGGGCCTCCTCGGGGGTGCCGTGGTCCAGGAAAAGCCGCCAGGAGGCCTCCTCAAAGGCCTCGGGGGTGAGCCAGAAGCGGTGGCCCCGGCCTAGCTCCTCCGCGTGCAGAAAGACCCTCGCCCCTAGGCCCTCAAAGAAGCCCGCAAGCCCATAGTGGTCCGGGTGGTGGTGGGTGAGGAGGACGGTTTTCACGTCCTGGAAACAAAGCCCAAGCTCCGCCAGGTAAAGCTCCAGGCTCCCTTGAGCGGTGCGGGTGGCCAGGGCGGTGTCCACCAGGGCCACCTCTCCCTTTCCCTTCAGGAGGTAGAGGTTCACCGTCTTCAGGGGGTACGGGATGGGGACGGGGAGCAAATAGACCCCGGGCAGGATTTCCCTCATAGGAGGACCCCCAGGAGGAGGAGGGCGGCGAGGAAGGGGTCTTGCTCCTTCAGGTGCCAGGGGAAGCGGAAGCCCCCTTCCCCGTCCCCTTCCACCCCTTGGCCGCCCAGGGCTTCCTTCAGGTGGCCCAAAAGGGCCTCGTCCCCCAAGGGCTCCCCCCCGGGGAGGTAGACCCTAAGCCGGCAGGCGTCCCCGTCCAGGGCCAGGCCCAGGGTGGGGGGCTCTTGGGCCTTGAGGAGGACCTGAAGGGTCTTTAGGTTCTCCGGCTTTGGGTCCGGGTCCACCCCGTAGAAGAGGGGGTGGGGGAGGGGGTGGATTTCCCGGAGTTCGGCCTCGAGGCCCAAACGCTTCCACACCCCGGGCAGGACCCCGCCCCCCGCTCCCCCCATGGCGTCCAGATAGACCACGCCCTTCTTCTTGGGCACCTCTCCGGCGCTTTGCGCCAGGTGCTCCAGGTAGGCCCGCTTCACGTCCAAGGGGACGAAGCTTCCCCGGGTGGCCGGGGGGTCCAGGAAGGGCACCGCTTCCCCGGGAAGGGGCCTCCCGGGGAAAAGGCGGAGCTTGACCCCTTGGAAGCGGGCGGACCTCCGCCCCGCCGTGAGGTAAAGCCCCGCCGCCTCCTGCCTCTCCAGGGCGAAGCCAAAGAGGGGAAGGGGGGAAGGCCCGGAGAGGAGGAAGGCCTCGAGGCCCATTGCCGCAAGCACCCCCGCCGCCTCCTCCGCCATCTCCCGGGCCAGGAAGCGGGCATCGTAGCCCACCACCACCCGCCCCATGCCCTCTTCCTTCAGGCGCTCGCCAAACCCCGCCGCCAGGCGCCCTAAGGCGGCGAAGGTGAAATCCTTGGCCAGCTCGCCGAGGAAGCCTTCTTGGGTGGGACGAAGCTCCATGTTCCCAAGTCTACCCCGTGGTAGACTCCACCCCGTGGACGAGGCCCTCCTCTCCTCCCTTAACGAGGCCCAGCGCCAGGCGGTCCTCCACTTCCAAGGCCCCGCCTTGGTGGTGGCGGGGGCGGGTAGCGGCAAGACCCGCACCGTGGTCCACCGGGTGGCCTACCTCATCGCCCACCGGGGGGTCTTCCCCACGGAGATCCTGGCGGTGACCTTCACCAACAAGGCGGCGGAGGAAATGCGGGAGCGGCTTAAGGGCATGGTGAAGGGGGCGGGGGAGGTCTGGGTTTCCACCTTCCACGCCGCCGCTTTGCGCATCCTCCGCGTCTACGGGGAGCGGGTGGGCCTAAAACCCGGCTTCGTGGTCTACGACGAGGACGACCAGACGGCCCTCCTCAAGGAGGTCCTGAAGGAGCTTGGCCTCTCCGCCAAGCCGGGGCCCATCAAGGCCCTCTTGGACCGGGCCAAGAACCGAGGGGAGGCCCCGGAGGCCCTCCTTTCCGAGCTTCCCGAGTACTACGCCGGGCTTTCCCGGGGGAAGCTAAAAGACGTCCTTCTCCGCTACCAGGAGGCCCTTAAGGCCCAAGGGGCCTTGGACTTTGGGGACATCCTCCTTTACGCCCAGAGGCTTTTGGAGGAGGACCAAGAGGTGCTCAAGCGGGTGCGGAAGAGGGCCCTTTTTATCCACGTGGACGAGTACCAGGACACGAACCCGGTGCAGTACCGCTTCACCAAGCTCCTGGCCGGGGAGGAGGCCAACCTCATGGCGGTGGGGGACCCGGACCAGGGCATCTACTCCTTCCGGGCGGCGGACATCAAGAATATCCTCCAGTTCACGGAGGACTTCCCGGGGGCCAAGGTGTACCGCCTGGAGGAGAACTACCGCTCCACGGAGGCCATCCTGCGCTTCGCCAACGCCGTCATCGTCAAGAACGCCCTGCGCCTGGAGAAGACCCTAAGGCCGGTGAAGCGGGGCGGGGAGCCCGTGCGGCTTTTCCGCGCCCAGGACGCCCGGGAGGAGGCCCGCTTCGTGGCCGAGGAGATCCTGCGCCTGGGACCCCCGTTTGACCGCATCGCCGTCCTCTACCGCACCAACGCCCAAAGCCGCCTCCTGGAGCAGGCCCTGGCGAGCCGGGGGGTGGGGGCGCGGGTGGTGGGGGGGGTGGGCTTCTTTGAGCGGGCGGAGGTGAAGGACCTCCTGGCCTACGCCCGCCTGGCCCTCAACCCCTTGGACAGCGTGAGCCTGAAGCGCATCCTGAACACCCCGCCCCGGGGCATCGGCCCCGCCACGGTGGAAAAGGTGGCCCGCCTGGCCCAGGAAAAGGGGCTTCCCCTCTTTGAGGCCCTGAGGGCGGCGGAAGGGGTCTTGGCCCGCCCCGAGCCCGTGCGCCACTTCGTGGCCCTCATGGAGGAGCTCATGGACCTGGCCTTTGGCCCGGCGGAGGCCTTTTTCCGCCACCTCCTCCTCGCCACCGACTACCCCGCCTACCTCAAGGAGGCCTACCCCGAGGACCACGAGGACCGCCTGGAGAACGTGGAGGAGCTTCTTAGGGCGGCCAAGGAGGCGGATAGCCTCATGGAATTCCTGGACAAGGTGGCCCTGACGGCCCGGGCGGAGGAGCCGGGGGAGGCGGAGGGGAAGGTCTCCCTCATGACGCTCCACAACGCCAAGGGCCTGGAGTTCCCCGTGGTCTTCCTGGTGGGGGTGGAGGAGGGGCTTCTGCCCCACCGGAACTCCTTGAACACCTTGGAGGGCTTGGAGGAGGAGCGCCGCCTCTTCTACGTGGGGGTTACCCGGGCCCAGGAAAGGCTTTACCTCTCCTACGCCGAGGAGCGGGAGGTCTATGGCCGCACGGAGGCCTCAAGGCCAAGCCGCTTCCTGGAGGAGGTGGAGGAAAGCCTTTACCAGGTGTACGACCCCTACCGGAACCCCAAGCCCGTCCCGCCCCCCCACCGGCCCAAGCCCGGGGCCTACAAGGGCGGGGAAAAGGTGGTCCACCCCCGGTTTGGGCCCGGGGTGGTGGTGGCGGCCATGGGGGACGAGGTGACGGTGCACTTTGAGGGGGTGGGGCTCAAGCGCCTTTCCCTCAAGTACGCCGACCTGCGCCCCGCCTAGGAGGTAGCCCGTGTGGCCCCCCTACCACAGGACCCGCCCCCTGGCCTTCCTCCACCGGGGGGATGCGGCCTTTTTTGACCCCTTGGTGGCCGAGGTGGTGTCCCTGCGCCTTCCCCTCTTCCCCTACCCCATGGAGGCGGAAAGGCCGTGGGAGCTTTTGCCCTGCCTCCTGCCCCTGGGTTTTGTCGGGATGGTCCTGGCGGAGGGGGTTTCCCCGCCGGAGGGGGTGCGCCTCGAGGCGGAGGCGGAGGAGGCGGGCCTGGTGGACCTGGTGGCGGTGGGGATGGGGGGGCTTTGGGGCCAGTACACGGAAGGGGTGGCCCTGGAGCGCTTGCTCTCCGCCCGCTTCCCGGGGGCCAAGGGGCTTTGGCTCGGCCCCTTGCGCCCTTCCTTGGCCCCTTTCCTCCGCCCCTTGGCCCAGGTTTCCGTGGCCGCCCCAAGCTTCGCCGAAGGGGACGCCTTCCTCGCCCGCCTGCCCCAAAGGGCCCGGGGGCACGTGGCCTTGAGGCGGGAAGAGGTGGAGGCCTTGGCCTTCAGGTCGGACCTCCTCCTTTACGCCGGGGGCGGGCTTCCCCTGGGGCTTCTCCAGCCCTTCCACGCCCTTTTGGCCCTGGTCCCCCTGGAACCCAAGGCTTTTGAGCGGGTCCAGGCGGTCTACGGCCGAGAGGACCTTTGGGCGGAGCGGGTGAAGGCGGTGTTGGCGGGGCTTGGCTACCCTCCCTGATAGGCTAAGGGCATGGCGGGTTGGGTGGACCTGAATGCGGATGCGGGGGAGTCCTACGGGGTCTACACCTACGGGCACGACCGGGAGCTTTTCCCCTTGGTGACCTCGGTGAACCTGGCTTGCGGCTTCCACGGGGGAAGCCCGAACCGCATGCGGGAGGCGGTGGCCCTGGCCAAGGCCCACGGGGTGGCGGTGGGGGCCCACCCCGGCTTTCCCGACCTGGTGGGCTTCGGCCGCCGGGATATGGCCCTAAGCCCCGAAGAGGTCTATGCCGACGTCCTCTACCAGACAGGGGCCCTTTACGCCTTCCTGCGGGCGGAAGGCCTTCCCCTGCACCACGTGAAGCCCCACGGGGCCCTTTACCTCAAGGCCTGCCGGGACCGGGAAACGGCCCGGGCCATCGCCGAGGCGGTGAAGGCCTTTGACCCGGGGCTTCCCCTGGTGGTCCTCCCCGGCACGGTCTACGAGGAGGAGGCGAGGCGGGCGGGGCTTAGGGTGGTCCTCGAGGCCTTCCCCGAGCGGGCTTACCTGAAAAACGGCCAGCTTGCCCCCCGATCCCTCCCCGGTTCCTGGATCACCGACCCTAAGGAGGCGGCCCGCCGGGCGGTGCGCATGGTCCTGGAGGGCAAGGTGGAGGCCCTGGACGGGGGAGAGGTTTCGGTGCGGGCCGACACCCTGTGCATCCACGGGGACAACCCCAACGCCCCCCAGGTGGCGCGGGCGGTGCGGGAGGCCTTGGAGGCGGAGGGCGTGGCGGTGCGGGCCTTTTGAGCGAGGGAATGGAGCTGAAAGCCCCGGCCCTTTGGCCGGGGTCTTTGGCGGAGAGGGCGGGATTCGAACCCGCGAGGCAGGTTTAAGCCCGCCTACACGATTTCCAGTCGTGTCCCTTCAGCCACTCGGGCACCTCTCCAAGTGCCGACCTTGAGTCTACCAAGGCCCATTCCCATCGTCAAGTAATCTTAGGACGTGCGGGTGGTGGTGGCCCACGAGAACCTGGACTTTGACGCCTTGGGCTCCATGGTCCTGGCGGGGAAGCTCTTCCCGGGAAGCGTCCTTGCCCTGGTGGGGGGCCTCGAGGGGCCCCTAAAGGACCTCGCCCCCCTTTTGGAGGACCGGCTGGACCTGGTTTCCGCCGCCGAGATCCCCTTGGACAAGGTGTCCGAGGTGGTCCTGGTGGACAACGCCCGCCCCGAGCGCATCGGCCCCTTTAGGGCCCTGGTGGGGAGGGTGCCCTTCCTCGTCTTTGACCACCACCCCAAGGCTCCCGGGGACGTGCCCGCCGTGGGGGGAAGGGTGGCGGCGGTGGGGGCCACGGTGAGCCTTCTCCTTCCCCTCCTCCTGGAAAGGGGGCTTGGCCTCACCCCCTTGGAGGCCACCTTGGCCTACGCCGGGGTGTGGGAGGACACGGGGGGGTTTAGCTTCCCCTCCACCACCCCCATGGATCTGGAGGCGGGCCGCCTTCTCCTGGAGATGGGGGCGGAGGCTTGGCGGGTGAGGGAGTGGGTCAGGCCCCACCTCTCCGAGGAGGCCCGGAGCGTGCTGAGGGCGCTCTTAAGGAGCGCCCGCGTGTTGGAGCGGGAGGGCTTCCGCCTCCTCCTCGCCGAGGCCAAGGAGGAGGGGTACGTGCCCGCCCTTGCCCCTTTGGCCCACACCCTCTTGGACCTCCACGAGGCGGACGGGGTGCTCCTGGTCCTCCGCCTGGGGCGGGAAACCCTGCTCATCGCCCGGAGCAAGTCCCGGCTGGACGTGGGCCGCTGGCTGGGGGAGGTGGGGGGTGGGGGGCATCCCCGGGCGGCCTTTGCCCGGGTGCGGGGGGTTAAGGGGGCGGTGCGGCGCCTCCTCCAAAGCCTTCCCCGCCACCTGGAGCCCGAGCCCACCCTAGAGGAGGCCATGACGGCCCCCGTGGAAACCCTGGCCCCCACCTCGGTGCGGGAGGCCCTCCGCACCCTGGAGGAAAGGGGCTACGGGGCCATGCCCGTGGTGGTGCCCGAGGGGGAAGGGGTGAGGGTCTTGGGCTTGGCCCGGCGGCGGGACCTGAAGAAGGCGGAGCGGCTGGGCCTTGGGGACCACCCCGTGGAGGGGTTTTTGGCCCGGGCGGTGGTCCTCCCCCCGAGGACGCCCCTTTCCCAGGTGGAGCATCACCTGAAGGAAGGGGGAGGGCGGGTGTTGGTGGGGGAACGGGTGGGGGAAGGGTGGCGGCTTCTTGGCATCTTCACCCGCACGGACCTCTACCGGAGGCGGCCCCTAGGGGAAAAGCCCCTGGGGGAGAGGATTTTGGAGGCCCTTCCCGAGGGGGCGAGGCGGGTCCTGGAGGCCCTAAGGGAGGCCTTTCCCCAGGGCCTTTACCTAGTGGGCGGGGCGGTGCGGGATGCCCTTTTGCTGCGCTCGGGGCCGGATATAGATGTGGTCCTGGAGCCGGGGGTTCGGGTGGAGGCGGTGGCCCGCTTCTTGGTGGAGCGTTTTGGGGGTAGCTTCTCCCTCCACTACGCCTTTGGCACCGGGCGGGTGCGGCTTCCCTTTGGCCTCGTGGTGGACCTGGCGGAAAGCCGGGAGGAGGTTTACCCGTTCCCCGGGGCGCTACCCAAGGTTCGCCCGGCCCCCATCGCCAAGGACCTGGAGCGGCGGGACTACACCGTGAACGCCATGGCCCTCTCCTTGGCCACCCGGGAGCTTTTGGACCCCTACGGGGGGCTAAAGGACCTCGAGGCCCGCCTCCTCCGCCCCCTCCACCCCCTTTCCTTCGTGGAGGACCCAAGCCGCATCGTCCGCGGGGCGCGCCTTGCGGCCCGGCTTTCCTTCCGCTTCGCCGAGGAGGCCCTAAAGGCCCTTCCCCCAGCCCTTCTCCCCGAGGTCTTGAAGACGGCGAGCCAAAGCCGCCTACGGGACGAGCTCCTTCTGACCCTGGAGGAAGACACCTTTTACCAGGCCCTGGCCCTCTTGGAGGGGTTGGGCGCCCTAAGGCCCCTGTACGGCCTAAGCCTCCCTCCAAAGGAGCCCTTCGCCCGGCTCAAGCCCCCTGAGGGGCCCCACCCCGAGCGCCTCCTCATAGAGGCGAGGCTTCTGGTCCTCCTCTTCTTTCAGGAAGACCCCCTGGCCCGGGCCCAGGCCCTTGGGCTTTCCCGGAGGCTTCGGGAGGGGCTTGCCCTCCTCCTGCGGGTTCGGCGGGGGGAGGAGGTGGAGCGGGAAGCCTTGGCCAACGAGCCCTTGCGAAGCGCCTTCCTCGCCCTTTTCCCCGAGCGGGAAGCGTGGCTTTTGGAAAGGCCCAGGACCCTTCGGGGCCGGGACCTCTTGGAGCTTGGCCTGAAACCGGGCCCCAAGGTGGGGGAGATCCTGCGCCGGGTGGCGGAGGCCCGGGCCCGGGGCGAGGTGAAGACCTTTGAGGAGGAGCTGGCCCTGGCCCGTAGACTGATAGGGGATGGGACTCTTTCCGCTCCTTAACGATCCGCCCGTTTTTGTTTTGGCCTTCCTCTTGGGGGCCTTGGGCCTCATGCTCCACAACCTGGCCCAGGCCTGGCTCGCCGACCGCTACGGGGAGGTGGCCCCCAGGCGCTACGGCTTCCTCTCCCTGGACCCCAGGGTCCACCTGGAGCCGTTGGGGCTTGTCCTTCTCGTCCTCCTGGGCTTCGGCTGGCCCCGCTTCGTGCCCACGGGGCTTCCTGGGCGGAAGGGGGCCTTGGTGGCCCTCATGGGGCCCTTGGGCTTCTTTGGGGCCGCCTTCCTCTATGGGCTCCTTTCCCGCTTCCTCCCTTACCCCTTTGGCGAAGGTTTCCTGGTGGGGGAGCGCCTCATGCTCCTCCACGCCGCCATCTACCTCTTCCCCGTGCCCCCCTTGGACGGGGCCAAGGCCCTTTACGCCGTGGGCGGGCCGGAAGCCCGGCGGTTTTTAGACCAGCTCGCCAGCTACGGGCCCTTGGGGTTTATCCTCGTTTTCTTGGTCCTCTCCTACACGGGGGTAACGGGGGCGGTGGTCCAGGGGCTTAGCGGGCTTCTCGGGGGCCTTTACCGGCTACTGGGTTTATGATCGCCCTCTTCCAGCAAGATCCCCTGGCCTTCTTGCTAGCCTTCGCCGCCTTGCTCTTTAGCCTTTCCCTCCACGAGTGGGGGCACGCCTACGCCGCCTTCCGCTTTGGGGACGATACCGCCAGGCGCTTGGGCCGCCTCAGCCTGAACCCCCTAAAGCACCTGGACCCCTTGGGTACGGCGCTCCTCTTTCTGGTGGGTTTTGGCTGGGCGAAGCCTGTGCCCGTCAACCCCTTAGCCTTCCGCACCTACCGGCTTGGCCTTTTCGCCGTTTCCGTGGCGGGGATTGTCCTGAACCTCCTCCTCGCCGTTCTCTTCGCCCTCTTGGTGCGGGGGCTTTATGCCGTGGACCCTTGGGCCGTGGCCCTGGCCTTCCGGGGGGAGGGGGGTGGGGCGGTGGGGGTGTTGGCGGTGGCCTTCTTCTACGCCAGCTCCGTCAACCTGGTCCTGGCGGTCTTCAACCTCCTGCCCATACCGCCCTTGGACGGCTCCAAGATCCTGCAAAGCCTCCTGCCCCTTTCCTGGCACCCCCTCTTTTGGCGGCTGGAGAGCTACGCCTGGCTTTCCTTTCTGCTCCTCCTCACCGTGCTTCGGGGCCCGGTGCAGGAGGTGTTGCGCCTTGCCCGCAGGGTGTTTTTCGGGTTTTTCTTTGGTTAGACTTTTCCCATGCGGACCTTAAGCCTCGTCCTGGTGGTCTTGGCGCTCCTTCTCCTTCTGCCCGCCCTCCTTCCCCTGCTGGGCTGGCTCAACTGGATGGTCCTCCCCTTGGCCCTCCTGGGGGCGGGGCTTGGGGTGCTCTCAGGGGAGGATAGGGCCTGGAAGCTTGGGCTACTGGTGGTGGCGGTTTCCGCCCTGCGCCTCCTCTTGGGCGGGGGCCTCCTCTAGCCAGGCGCGGAGGACCTTTAGGTTCCAGGCGTCCTCCTCTGGGCTTCTTGGGGTTTCCAGGACGAAAAGGCGGCCTTCTAGCCTGGGGTCCAGGAAAACCCCTTGGAGCCCTTCGCCGATTTTCCCCTGGAGGAGGTGGGCGTGGTGGTCTATGCGGCTTCCCAACTCCCCCACGGAGTCGTTCAGGTGGACCACGAGCACCCGCTCCAGGCCCACCGCCTGGTCCAAGGCGGTGAGGACCCCTGCGGGGTCCCCCTTCACGTCGTACCCGGCGGCGAAGGCGTGGCAAGTGTCCAGGCAGACCCCCATGGGGGTGTCGGCGATGAGCCAGGCGAGGTCTTCAAAGCGCGCCCCCACCTTTTCCCCGCCCCCGGCGGTGTTTTCCAGGAGGAGGGTGGGGCGGTCCTTGACCCCGGCCAGGCGGAGGGCCTTAAGCGCCCCTTCCTTCACCCGCCTGGGGTCCCCGGAGCTGGGGTGGACCACCACGTACTCAATTCCCAGGAGGCGGGCCTTTTCCAGGTCGTCCGCCAGGCTCATCACGCTCTTTTCCCATAGCTCCCCCTCGGCCCCCAGGTTGACCAGGTAGGAGGCGTGGATCACGGCGGGAAGGTCCGCCAACTCCTTGAGGGCCCGGAAGGCCTCCACTTCGCTTGGGGAGAGGGTACGGGTCTTCCAGCTCCTTGGGCTTTTGGCGAAGATCTGGAAGCAGGAAAGGCCCAAGGCCATGGCCTCCTCCACCGCCCCCGCCACACCCTTCTTCCCGGCGATGGAGAGGTGGAACCCGTAGCGCCTCACGGGAGCACCTCCAGCCTTACCCGGGTGGCGGACAGGGCCCCGATGGCCTTGGCGGCGGCATAGGAGAGGTCTATGATGTACCGGCCGCCAAAGGGCCCCCGGTCGTTGATGCGCACCACCACGCTCCGCCCGTTTTTGAGGTTGGTCACCCGCACCCTTGTGCCGAAGGGAAGGGTGGGGTGAGCGGCGGTGAGGGCGTGCATATCGTAGATTTCACCGCTTGCCGTGCGCTTGCCGTGGAAGCCGGGGCCGTACCATACGGCGAGGCCCTCTTGGTAGGGGCGGCCGGCGGGGGTGGTGGCCTCCTTAGGGCTTACCCGGAGCACCTGCCCCGGGTGGATGAGGTCCGAGGAGAGGCCGTTGAGGCGCTTAAGCTCCGCCACGCTTAGGCCGTGGGCCTTGGCGATGCGGAAGAGGGTGTCCCCCTTTTGGACCGTGTAGGTCTGGGCCAGGCTAACCCCGAGAAAGAGGAAGAAGGCCAGGGGGCGCACCTATACCTCCTGCCATCCCCGGGGGAAGCGGGAAAGGAGCTCCATGCCGTCCTCGGTGATGAGGACGAGCTCCTCAATCCGCACCCCACCCAGCCCCGGGAGGTAGACCCCGGGCTCCACCGTGACCACCATGCCGGGCTCCAGAACGTCCTCGGTATACGGGGAGAGGCTAGGCCCCTCGTGCACGGCAAGCCCCACCCCGTGCCCCAGGGAGTGGACGAAGTAGCGGTCCAGGCCGTACCGCCCAAGCTCCTCCCGGGCGAGGGCGTCCACCTCCTTGCCGGTGCGGCCGGGTTTTAGGGCCTCGAGGGCCCTTTCCAAGGCAGAAAGCACCGCCTGGAAGGCGGTCTTTAGCTCCCCCTCCACCTTCCCCAGGGCGAAGGTGCGGGTCATGTCCGAGTGGTACCCCGCCAGCTTGGCCCCGAGGTCCAAGGTGACGAGCTCGCCCGCCCTCAAGGGCTTTTCCGAGGCCCCAGCGTGGGGAAGCGCCCCCCGCACCCCCGAGGCCACGATGGGGGGGAAGGCCACGCCCTCCGCTCCCCGCCGCCTTAGGAAAAACTCTAGCTCCAAGGCCACCTCCCGCTCCTCCACCCCTGGCCTCAAGAGGGAGAGGGCGTGGGCCAAGGCCTCTTCCGCCAAGGCTTGGGCCTTCCGGATGGCCGCCACCTCCTCGGGGGTTTTCTTGAGGCGGAGGCGCTCCACCACCCCCTTGGTGGGCACCCATTCCGCCGGGGAGAGTTCCCGGAGGCGCTCCAGGGCAGCGTAGGGGAGGTGTTCCGCCTCAAAGCCCACCCGGCCCCTTAGGCCCTGAAAAAGCGCCTCCTTTTCCTCCCGCCGAAGAACCTTGGCGGGGATGCGGCTTTCCCGTCCCGCCTCGGGGTAGCGGGGGTCGGTGAGGAGGAAGGCCCCTTCCTCGGCGATGAGGACCTGGGCGTCTTCCGGGTGGGGGAAGCCCGAGAGGTAGCGGACGTTCTCCGGGCGGGTGACGTAGAGGGCGTCAAGCCCTAGGGGCTCTAGGAGGTTCCTGAGGTCCTGCACGGGGGTACTATACCATCACTCCCCCAAGCGCACGCCCTCGTACAGGGCGGCCACCTCGAGGGTCACCGGGGGGCAGGAAAGGGTGAGGGCGTCCCCCGGTCCCAGGGCCAGGTAACGGAAACCCCCTCCCTCGCGTAAGTAGGCCTCCAGGGCCACCCGTTCCGTGTGGACCAAGAGGTAGGCGGTTAGGCTCTGAAGGCGAAGGTAGTGCCAAAGCTTTTGCCCTCGGTCCAGCGCCTCCGTACTGGGCGAAAGGATTTCCACCAGGAGGCAAGGGGCTTCCTCGTAGAGGGGGGAGGAGGAGGGAGCGCAGACCACCATGAGGTCGGGGTAGAAGACGGTGTCCTCGGCGACCTTTAGCCTGCGGTCCGCTGCGCAAGCCTCGCACCCCTGGGCCAGGGCGGACGGGGCGAGCCGGAGGAGGAGGCGGGTGAGGAGTTGGTTGTGGGCCCGCCCGGCCCCGGCCATGGCCCAGAGGGAGCCTTCCACCAGATGGTGGCGCCAAGGACTTGCCTCTTCCAAGCGGAGGTAGGCCTCGAGGTCCAGCCCTTTGCGGGCGGGCCCGCCCATGGCCTCAGTTTACCCGCTCCAGGCTAAAGCGCGCCCTGCCCTCCTCGTCCGCCACCTCCGTGGTGTACCCGGGGAAAAGCCCCTCGCCGAACGCCCGGGCCAGGACCTCCTCGGCGATCCAGGCCCCGTGGCGCCTTAGAGCCTCTTGGTAGGGGCCTTCCGCCTCGTAGCCCACGCGGATGCGGTCGGAAACCTTTAGGCCCATTTCCTTGCGGGCCTGTTGCAGGTGGCGGATGAGGTCGCGGGCGAGGCCTTCCAGGCGAAGCGCCTCCGTCACCTCCACCCTAAGGGCCGCCACGTACCCCTCCTTTTCCAGGGCCTCGTACCCCTCGGGGGCCTGGGCCTCTAGGAGCACCTCCTCGGGCAGGAGGGTGAGGGTTTCGCCCTCCACCTCGAGGGGGATGGCCGCGCCCTTTAGGGCCAGGGCCGCCACCCGCTCTCCCTCCCGCTCCAGGGCTTCCCGGATCTTGGGGACAAGCCTGCCGTACTTGGGGCCCAGGGCCTTCAGGTTCGGGAGGACGCGGTAGGTGAGGACCTCCTCTCCCGGCTCCAGCACCCGCACCTCCTTGACGTTGAGCTCCTCGGCGATTTCCTCGGCGAAGTGCTTAAGGCCTTCCCGCTCCAAGGGGGTGGGGGCGGTGACGAGGAGGAGGGGAAGGGGAATGCGGGTCTTCACCCCGCTTCTCGCCCGGGCCGAGCGGGCAAGCTCCACCACCCGGATCACCGCCCGCATCTTGGCCACGAGCTCCCGGTCCCAAAGGGCCTCCTCCACCGGGGGCCAGTCCGTGAGGTGGACGCTCTCTTCCGCCCTCGGGTCCACGCTCCGGGCCAGGTTCTGCCAGAGCACCTCGGCGAGGTAAGGGGTGAAGGGGGCGGAGAGTTTGGCCACGGTGAGGAGGGCCTCGTAGAGGGTAGCGTAGGCCGCTTCCCGGTCCAGGGCGTCCTCGTTTTTCCAGAAGCGGCGCCGGTTCCGGCGCACGTACCACTGGGAGAGGTCCTCCACCACGAAGTCCCGGATGGCCCGGCTCGAGGTGGTGGGGTCGTAGGCCTCGAGGGCCTCCGTCACCCGGTGCTTGAGCTCTTGGAGCCGGGCCAAGAGCCAGCGGTCCATCTCGGGGCGGGCCGCGGGCGGGGGCGGGTTTCTGAGGTCCGGGCGGTCCAGGTTGGCGTAGGTGACGAAGAAGCTATACACGTTCCAAAGGGTGAGGAAGTAGTCCCGCACCGTTTCCCGCACCAGGTTGGGGCCGAAGCGCCGGTCGGCCTCGGGCGGGGCGGAAACGTAGATGTACCACCTGAGGGCGTCGGCCCCGAACTCCCTCAGGATGTCCCAGGGGTCCACCACGTTCCCCTTGGACTTGGACATCTTTTGCCCCTTCTCGTCCAGGATGAGGCCGTGGCAGATCACGTTCTTAAAGGCGATGGAGCCGAAGAGCATGACCCCGAGTTGGTGGAGGGAGTTGAACCAGCCCCTTGTCTGGTCAATGCCCTCGGAGATGAAGTCGGCGGGGAAGCTTTCCCGAAACTCCTCCTGGCCCTCAAAGGGGTAGTGCAAGGAGGCGAAGGGCATGGCCCCGGAGTCGTACCAGACGTCAATCACATAGGGCACCCGCCGCATGGTCCCCCCGCAGGCGCACCTGAGCTCCACCCGGTCCACGTGGGGCCGGTGGGGGTCAAAGGGCTCGGGAAGGGGGGTTGTGGCCCTCTCTCTGAGCTCCTGGAAGCTCCCGATGGCCTCCTCCTTGCCGCAGGTCTGGCAGACCCAGATGGGCAGGGGCGTCCCCCAGTAGCGGTTGCGGCTTAGGGCCCAGTCCACCAGGTTCCTGAGCCACTCCCCGTACCGCCCCTCCTTGATGTGGGGGGGCACCCAGTGGATCTCCTGGTTTTTCTTGAGGAGCTCCTCCTTGAAGAGGGTGTTGCGGATAAACCAGGTTTCCGTGGCGTAGTACATGAGGGGGGTGGAGCAGCGCCAGCAGTGGGGGTAGTTGTGCAGGTAGGGCTCCTCCTTAAAGAGGAGGCCCCGCCCCTTTAGGTCCTTGAGGATGGCCCGGTTGGCCTCGCGGAAGAAGAGGCCTTGGAAGGGCTCCACGAGAAGCCTCCCCTCCTCGTCCACGGTCTTGAGGAGGGGGAGGCCGTAGGCCCTGGCCGTTTCCAGGTCCTCGGCGCCGAAGGCGGGGGCTTGGTGAACGATGCCCGTGCCGTCCTCCCGGCTCACGTACTCCGCCAGGACCACGAAGTAGCCCTTGTCCAGCCCTTGGGGGTAAGGGGGGGTGTAGGCCAGGCCCTCCAGCTCCTTGCCCAAAAAGGTCTTGAGGACGGGGGCTTCCTCCCCGAGGAGCTTCCGGCCCAGGCCTTCTTCCAAAATAAGGACCTCCTCCCCCACCTGGAAGGCGGCGTAGGTGAACTGGGGGTGGACCGCCGCCGCCACGTTCCCGGGCAGGGTCCAGGGGGTGGTGGTCCAGACGAGGAGGCTTCCTTGGGAGAGGCCAAGCCGGGCGGGCTCCTTCAGGG
The DNA here is from genome assembly GCF_022760925.1 of Thermus hydrothermalis. Taxonomy (NCBI): domain Bacteria; kingdom Thermotogati; phylum Deinococcota; class Deinococci; order Thermales; family Thermaceae; genus Thermus; species Thermus hydrothermalis. The sequence continues at coordinate 16,603 of NZ_JAKTNT010000024.1, forward strand.
GCAGGCGCACGTAGACGGAGGGGTCTTGGATCTCCTTGTAGCCCAGGGCCACCTCGTGGGAGGAGAGGGGGGTGCCGCAGCGGGGGCAGTAGGGCACCACCTTGTGGTCCCGGTAGAGGAGGCCCCGGTCAAAGAGGTTTTTTAAGCTCCACCAGATGCTCTCAATGTAGGTGGGTTGGAGGGTGGCGTAGGCGTTCTTCAGGTCCACCCAGTAGGCGATGCGCTCGGTGAAGGCCTCCCACTCCTTCTCGTAGGTGAAGACGGACTCCCGGCAGGCCTGGTTGAAGCGTTCAATGCCGTAGGCCTCAATCTCCCGCTTGCTTTTGAGGCCCAGCTTCTTCTCCACCTCCAGCTCCACGGGAAGCCCGTGGGTGTCCCAGCCCGCCCGGCGGGGCACGTAGTAGCCCCGCATGGTCTTGTAGCGGGGGAAGAGGTCCTTGTAGCTCCGGGCCTGGGCGTGGCCCACGTGGGGCATGCCGTTGGCGGTGGGGGGGCCTTCGTAAACGGTGTAGCGGGGGCCCCCTTTGCGTTTTTCCACGCTCTTCTCAAAGATCTTCTCCCGCTTCCAGAAGGCCAAAATCTCCTCTTCCAGCGCCGGAAAGTTGGGTTCGCCCACTTCCTTGAACATGCCCACCTCCTAAAAAGACGCCCGCGCCGTAAGGCGCGGACGAAAGCGCTAAGGCTTCCGCGGTACCACCGCGCTTCCTGAGGAAACCCTCAGGCCCTCGTTTGGGCGCTATCACGGGCGCCACCCGGCGGGCATTACTCGGGGCGTGCCCTTTCCTCCCGCGGCTCCGGGGTGATCTTCCCACCTTCCCGCACCACCGGGCTCCCACCGTCCCCGGCTCGCTTGGGGCTATTGGGAAGGGGTACTCTCCCCATCCTCGCCTTTACAACCTCTGCCCCCTGGGGTAAAATCCCCCACTGGCGGCTAAGGCCATGCTAGCAGCCTTTCCCCTCCCTTGACAACGCCCCGCAGAGGTCTGCTAGACTCAGGCTAAGCCGGTTCGTTTCCCGCACACAAGGAGTGCGCCATGGAGCTTTACCTAGACACCGCCAATCTGGAGGAGATACGGGAGATTGCCGCTTGGGGGGTCCTCGCAGGGGTCACCACCAACCCCACCCTGGTGGCCAAGGAGTTCGCCGCCCGGGGAGAGCGCCTGAGCGAGGAAGGCTTAGTCCAGCACCTTCGCGCCGTGGCCGAGGCGGCAGGGGGCCCGGTATCCGCCGAGGTGACGGCCCTGGAGGCGGAGGCCATGGTGGCGGAGGGTAGGCGCCTAGCCGCCATCCACCCCAACATCGTGGTGAAGCTACCCACCACCGAGGAGGGCCTTAAGGCCTGCAAGCGGCTTTCCGCCGAGGGCATACGGGTGAACATGACCCTCATCTTCTCCGCCAACCAGGCCCTTTTGGCGGCGCGGGCCGGGGCGGCGTACGTGAGCCCCTTCCTTGGCCGGGTGGACGATATCTCCTGGGACGGGGGGGAGCTGCTGCGGGAGATCGTGGAGATGGTCCAGGTGCAGGACCTTTCCGTGAAGGTCATCGCCGCCTCCATCCGCCACCCCCGGCACGTGACGGAGGCCGCCCTGCTCGGGGCGGACATCGCCACCATGCCCCACGCCGTTTTCAAGCAACTCTTGAAGCACCCCCTCACGGAGATCGGCCTCAAGCGCTTTATGGAGGACTGGGAGAAGGTTAAGCCATGAGGAGAAAAGCGGAAACCCCCGAAACCCCCCTAACCTACCAGGAGCTTTCCAGCAAGATCCTGCCGGAACTCCACCTTTTGGCCCAGGAGGCGGGGATTGAGAACTACAAGCGGATGAAGAAGGACCAGCTCATCATGGCCCTCTTGGAGCGGCAGACGCAAGGGGAGGGCCTGCAGCTGGTCAAGGGCTACCTGGAGATTAGCCCCGACGGCTACGGTTTCCTTACGGAAAACCTTTACAACCTCGAGTCCCGGGTGGCCATCGTTTCCGCCGGACTCATCCGTCAGTACGCCCTAAGGAGCGGGGACTACATCGTGGGCCGGGTGCGCCCGCCCCGGGAGAACGAGCGCTACGGCACCCTCCTCAAGGTGGAGGCGGTGAACGACCTAGATCCCGAGGCCGCCAAAAACCGCCCCCGCTTTGACGAGCTGATCCCCCAGTTCCCCGACCGGCAGATCAAGCTGGAAACCACCCCGGACGAGCTCTCCACCCGGGTCATTGACCTCCTCGCCCCCATCGGCCGGGGGCAGCGGGGCCTCATCGTGGCCCCTCCCAAGGCGGGGAAGACCACCCTCCTCAAGAAGATCGCCAACGCCGTCCTCAAGAACGAGCCCGACATCAAGGTCATCGTCCTCCTCATTGACGAGCGGCCGGAGGAGGTGACGGACTTCCGGGAGAGCGTCCAAGGGGCCGAGGTCATCGCCAGCACCTTTGACGAGCCCCCCCAGAACCACATCCGCGTGGCGGAGTTCGTCCACGAGCGGGCCAAGCGCATCGTGGAGGAAGGGGGGCACGTGATGATCCTCCTGGACTCCATCACCCGCCTGGCCCGGGCCAACAACCTGGTGACCCCGCCCACGGGGCGCACGCTCTCGGGCGGTTTGGACTCCGCTGCCCTTTACTTCCCCAAGCGCTTCCTGGGGGCGGCGCGGAACATCCGGGGTGGGGGAAGCCTGACCATCCTGGCCACCGCCCTGGTGGAAACGGGAAGCCGCATGGACGACGTGATCTTTGAGGAGTTCAAGGGCACGGGCAACATGGAGCTCCACCTTTCCCGCCGCCTCGAGGAGCGCCGCATCTTCCCGGCCATTGACATCCTGAAGTCGGGGACGCGGCGGGAGGAGCTCCTTTTGGGCGAGGAGGTGGTGCACAAGATGTGGCTTCTCCGCAAGGTCTTGGCGGACATGGACCCGGCCGAGGCCATGGAGATGCTCCTCGCCCGCCTTGGGCGCACCAAGAGCAACAAGGAGTTCTTGGCCTCCTTGGCGGCCCGCTAGGCGGTTTTCCCCTAGGGGGGCGGGTTTCCCGCCCCCTAGATTTTTGCCCCTTGCGCTTTGGGGGGTGGGGGTTGGTATAATCCCCGCCGAGGTTGGGGTTCCTTTAGGAGGTGAACATTGCGGGTATGGGTAGTATGGTGCTTTCTTGCGGTTCCTGCCTTGGCGTTTTCGTATGTGAAGCCCCTTAGCCCCATTCCCCTGCCGGAGGCCCAGGTGGAGGTGGGGCCGTCCGTGCGCAAAGCGTGGGTGGTGTACACGGTGAAGCCGGGGGATACCCTGGCGGGGCTTGCCTCTCGCTACGGGGTGGACCCCCGGCACATCATGTGGTCTAGCGGGCTTAAGGACCATCGGCTCCAGGTGGGGCAGAGGCTCCTCATCCCCTTGGTGGGGGAGGAGGAAAGGCCTCCCAGGGTGCCACCGGGGGTGGAGGTCTACCGGGTGCGCCCGGGGGACACCCTTCAGGGCATCGCCAGCCGCTTTGGCGTGAGCGTCCTGGACCTGGTTTCCGCCAACCCCTCCTTGGAAAGCCTGGACCGGTTGGTGGCCGGGAGCACGCTTTACGTACCCAAGCGAGCTAAGGGGCTTCTTCTCACCCTGGGCGAGGGGCAGACCCTGGTGGACCTGGCGGCGCGCTTTGGGCTTTCCCCGGTCCAGGTGGCCAAGGCCAACGGGGTGGAGAACCCGGCGGAGCTTAGGCCAGGCGACCTGGTCCTCCTGCCCGGCATCCAGGCCAAAACCACCTATCAAAACCTCCTGGCCAAGCAGGAAGCGGAGCGAAAGGCCCGCCTCGAGGCGGAAAGGCGCCGCCAGGAGGAGCTAAGGCGCCTGGCGGAGGAAAGGCGCAGGCAACAGGCGCTAGCCCAAACCCAGGCGAGGCGCCAGGCCCAGGCGGCGAGGCCCCAGGTGCGCCGGGTGAGCTACCAGGAGGGCGGGATGCGTTGGCCCCTCTCCGGCTTCCGCATCACCACCTACTTCGGCCAGCGGGGGGCCTTCCAGCGCTACCACACCGGCATAGACCTGGCGGCCCCTTACGGCACCCCCATCGTGGCGGCCAAAAGCGGCCAGGTGGAGGTGGCGGGGTGGAGCTCGGTGGGCTACGGCTTCCACGTGGTCTTGGACCACGGGGGCGGGGTGGAAACCCTCTATGCCCACATGTCCCGCATCGCCGTGCGCCCCGGGCAGTGGGTGGAGGCGGGGGAGGTGATCGGCTACGTGGGCTCCACGGGCTGGTCCACCGGGCCCCACCTGCACTTTGAGGTGCGGGTGGGCGGGGTCGCCCGTAACCCCTTGAGCTACCTCCCCTAAGGGAGGGGAAAGGGCCTGGGGGATGGGTCCCCCGGGCTTTGTGCTTTTGGCCGCTTGACCCCACGGGCGGTAAGCTTGAGGATGGAGGGCGGGATGGAGAAGGGAACCTTCCAGATCAAGACGGGCTTCGCCGAGATGTTCAAGGGTGGGGTGATCATGGACGTGACCACCCCGGAGCAGGCGGTGATCGCCGAGGAGGCGGGGGCGGTGGCGGTGATGGCCCTGGAGCGGGTTCCCGCCGATATCCGCGCCCAAGGGGGCGTGGCCCGCATGTCCGACCCCAAGATCATCAAGGAGATCATGGCCGCCGTGTCCATCCCCGTGATGGCCAAGGTGCGCATCGGGCACTTCGTGGAGGCTATGATTCTCGAGGCCATCGGGGTGGACTTCATTGACGAGTCCGAGGTCCTCACCCCCGCCGACGAGGAGCACCACATTGACAAGTGGAAGTTCAAGGTGCCCTTCGTGAACGGGGCCCGGGACCTGGGGGAGGCGCTTCGCCGCATCGCCGAGGGGGCGGCCATGATCCGCACCAAGGGGGAGGCGGGCACGGGCAACGTGGTGGAGGCGGTGCGCCACGCCCGCACCATGTGGAAGCAGATCCGCCACGTCCAGTCCCTGCGGGAGGACGAACTCGTGGCCTACGCCAAGGAGATCGGGGCGCCCTTGGAGCTCGTGCGCTGGGTGCATGCGCACGGCCGGCTTCCCGTGGTGAACTTCGCCGCGGGCGGCATCGCCACCCCCGCCGACGCCGCGCTCATGATGCACCTGGGGATGGATGGGGTCTTCGTGGGGAGCGGCATCTTCAAGTCCGGGGACCCGAAGAAGCGGGCCCGGGCCATCGTGCGGGCGGTGACCCATTACAACGACCCCGAGGTCCTGGCGGAGGTGAGCGAGGACCTGGGCGAGCCCATGGTGGGCATCAACCTGGACCAGCTCAAGGAGGAGGAGCGCCTGGCCAAGCGGGGGTGGTAGGGTGGCGCAGGCGGTGTGCGGGGTTTACGAGATCCACCCTGAGCGGGTGGAGAAGGCGCGCGCGGCCTTGCCCGAGGAGGCGGTGCTGGGGAAAGCCGCCCTCCTCCTTAAGGCCCTGGCCGATCCCACCCGGATGCGGCTTCTTTTGGCCTTGAAGGCGGCGGAAGAGCTTTGTGTGTGCGATTTGGCCCTTCTTGCCGGGGTTTCCGTTTCTGCGGTGAGCCATCAGCTCAGGCTTCTGCGCCAGGCAAGGCTGGTGGCCTTCCGGAGAGAGGGAAAGCAGGTCTACTACCGCTTGGCGGACGAGCACGTGGAACGGCTTCTTGAGGGGGCTTTGGAGCACGCGGAAGAGAACACTTGACTAGCTACTCAAATGATGCTACCCTGGGAACATGGATGCTCACAGGGTTCGCGTGTTCCGGGTGGAGGGTTTGGACTGCGCCGACTGCGCCTTAAAGGTGGAGAAAGCCCTTTCCGGGGTGCCTGGAGTGGTGCAGGCCCAGGTCAGCTTTGCCAGCGGTAAGGCGTATCTGCACCTCGAGGTTCCCGGGGCGGAGAAGGAGGCGGAAAGGGTGGTTTCCGCCCTGGGCTACCGTTTGAAGCCTGAAGGGGACACGACCAGGGGTGTTTTGGGACCCTGGCGCTGGGCCTTGGCTTCCGGAGGGCTTCTCCTGGCGGCCTTTTTGGCTTCGCTCTTCCTCCCCGGCCTAGCCCCTTGGGGCTATCGGCTGGCGGCCTTGGTGGGGGTTTTCCCCCTGGCTCGTCGTGCGGTGGCTGCGTTCCGGCAAAACCCCTTCAGCATGCAAACCCTGGTTACGCTGGCTACCCTGGGAGCCTTGCTCATCGGGGCGGAGGCCGAGGCGGCGGTGGTGGTCTTCCTCTTCCTCGTGGGGGAGGTGCTGGAGGCTTATAGCGTGGCCCAGGCCCGCAGGTCCCTTTACGCCCTTTCCGAGCTTCTTCCCAGGCGGGCCTACCGCCTGAAGGAGGGTGGGGTGGAGGAGGTGCCCCTTAAGGCCTTGAGGGTGGGGGACCTGGTGAGGGTGCCCCCGGGGGAGCGGGTACCGGCCGACGGGGTGGTGGTGTCTGGACAGGCTTCCGTGGAGGAGGCCGCCTTCACCGGGGAGCCCTTGCCTAGGCCCAAGGGGATAGGGGACCGGGTTTACGGGGGCAGTCTGGTGCAGGAGGGGAGCTTGGTGGTAAAGGTGGAGCGCCTTCCCGAGGAGGGCTTCCTGGCGGAGATGGAACGCCTGGCGGAGGGGGCCTTGCTTAAGAAGAGCCAGGCGGAGCGGGTGGTGGATGCCTTTAGCCGCCGCTACACCCCGGCGGTCCTGGCCCTGGCAGGCTTCGTGGCCCTGGTCCTTCCCCTTTTCCGGGGGGATTTCCTGGGGCATGTCTACAAGGCCTTGGGCCTTCTCCTCATCGCCTGTCCCTGCGCTCTGGTGGTGTCGGTGCCTGCGGCCATCGCCGCAGGGGTGGCCCGGGGAGCCAGGGCGGGGGTGCTCTTTAAGAGCGGGGCGGCCCTGGAGCGCTTGGCTGGGGTTCGCTACGTGGCTTTGGACAAGACGGGAACCCTGACCCTGGGAAAGCCCACGCTGGTGCGGGTGGTTACCTTTGGGGTTTCGACGGAGGAGGCCTTGGCCCTGGCGAAGGGGGTGGCGGAGGGTTCCTCCCACCCCTTAGCCCGGGCGGTGCGGGAGGCTTCGGGCCCCAAGGCCTTGCCCTCGGAGGAGCATCGGGCGGTGCCGGGCCTCGGGGCCTTCGCTCGGGTGGAGGGGAAGGAGGTGGGTTTGGTGCGGCCCGAGGCCTGGGACCTGCCCCCGGAAGTAGAGGCCCAGGTGAAGGCCTTGACGGAGGAAGGCTTCAGCCTTTCCCTCTTGGTTAGGGAGGGGGTTCCCTTGGCCCTCTTGGCCTTCCAGGATACCCCCCGCCTCGAGGCCCGGGAAGTCTTGGCCGAACTGCGCCGACTGGGCCTTAAGCCCCTCCTGCTTACCGGCGACCGGGAGACCTCTGCTTTGGCTTTGGGCACGGCCATAGGGCTTTTTCCTGAGGAAATCCGGGCTGGCCTTTCTCCCGTGGACAAGCTCCGCCTGGTGGAGGAGTTGGCAGGTAGGGGTGGCGTGGCCATGGTGGGGGATGGGGTGAACGACGCCCCAGCCCTGGCCAAGGCCACGGTAGGGCTTGCCGTGGCCGAGGGCACGGAAGCGGCCCTGCAGAGTGCAGACGTGGGGCTTCTGAGCCTTGCCGCCTTGCCCCGGGCCTTCCGGCTAAGCCGCCTGACCCTGGGCGTGGTCCGCCAGAACGTGGCCTTGGCGGTGGGGCTCAAGGGGCTTATCCTCCTCACCACCCTCATGGGTTACACGGGGCTTTGGACCGCAGTGCTGGCGGACAATGGAGCACTCGTGTTGGTGACGGCCAACAGTCTGCGTCTTTTGTGGCGCCGGGTATAGTAACCCAAGTTGCTACCCAGCCATCTTCTGGGTCAGGAGACTGATGTTATGG
>NZ_JAKTNT010000025.1 GCF_022760925.1 Thermus hydrothermalis
CATAGCGGCCACTATTTTTTCAGATCCAGGGGATAGGTAGCAACTTGGGTTAGTATAATCCAAAAGGGAGGTTCGGCAAAGGGCTTTGCGGTGGTTTTGCTTGGTATACTGAGGTCATAAGGTTATGGATAGCACTTTTCGCTTTCTTTACGCGCTAAGCTGGATGGGCCTTGTGGGCGGCCTTATGATTCGGCTTATCACCCTGCCCCCCAGAGGATGGGAGCTCGTGGGTTATTTGGCTGTGGGCGCCGTGTTTGCCTATGCCTTTGCTCAGGGGCCTAGAAGGGCTCCCAGGTACTTGGTTCACGGGGCTGGGCTTTATTTCTTTTTGGAAATCGCCCGCTCGCTACATCGCGGGGTGGAGAGTTGGCAATTCCTGTTGCTTGGCCCTTGGATCCCAGCCCTCTACGTGCTCGCTGCCTTTGCCCATCCCGTGGCGGCCGCCTGGCGATACTCGCTTATCTGGACCCTTTTGCTATACGGCATGGTGTCTTGGGGCCTGGAACGGCGGGAGGGGAGCGCCATTTTGGCGTATGTGGCTACTGCGCTTGTGGGCCAGCTTACGGTGGCTTCTCTTATTATCCTGTTAGCGCGCTTTAGGGAGATGTATGGGCAGACCCGTTTTTGGAGGGAGCAGGCCCTCACGTGTGCCCTTACGGGCTTACCCAACCGCCGGGCCTTTGAGCTCGCTCTTGCTCGGGAGATTTCTAGGGCAGAGCGTTACGGAACGCCTTTTAGCCTGGTTCTTGTGGACCTGGATCACTTTAAGAGAATCAACGATACCTTGGGCCACGACTATGGAGACGAGCTCTTACGCCGGGTAGCCCGGTTGCTTGTGGATCAGGTGCGCCGGGAAGATGTGGTGGCTCGGTGGGGTGGGGAAGAGTTTGCGCTTCTTTTGCCTTCCACGCGGGCGGAGGATGCCCAGCGTATAGCCGAACGGCTTCGCCAAGTTCTTCAGGCGCAAAACCTGGGGCTGACGGCGAGCTTCGGCGTGGCGGAATACGTGCTTGGGGAAGAAGAAGATAGCCTCTTCCGGAGAGCGGATCAGGCGCTTTACCGGGCTAAGGACGCTGGAAGAAACCGCGTGGAGGTAGCGGAATGAGGGCGATGGATCTTGCCTATTACCCTTACCCTTCCCGCCGCCACGTGGTCTTGGGGCGTCGGGGGGCGGTGGCCACGAGCCAGCCCCTGGCGGCCCTGGCGGGGATGGAGATGCTCCTCAAAGGAGGGAGCGCCGTGGACGCCGCCATCGCCATGGCCGCCTGCCTCACCGTGGTGGAGCCCACCTCCAACGGCATCGGGGGCGACCTCTTTGCCCAGGTTTGGGACGGGAGGCTCCACGGCCTGAACGCTTCCGGGAGAAGCCCCATGGCCCTTACCCCCGAGCGGCTTCCTGAGGGGAGGATGCCGGAGCGGGGCTGGCTTCCCGTGACGGTGCCCGGGGCGGTTTCGGGGTGGCGGGCGCTCCACCAAAGGTGGGGAAGGCTCCCCTTTCCCGAGGTCCTGGCCCCCGCCATCCGCTACGCCGAGGAGGGCTTCCCCGTGGGGCCGGAGACGGCGCGGGCTTGGAAGCGGGCGGAAGGCGTCTACCTTCCCCTCGAGGGCCCGGAGTTCGCCGCCTTCAAGGAGGTCTTCTTCCCCGGGGGCAGGGCGCCCAACGCGGGGGAGGTGTGGCGTAGCCCCTTCCACGCCAAGACCCTTAGGGAGATCGCCGAAACTTACGGGGAAAGCCTCTACCGGGGCGCTTTGGCCGGGGCCCTGGCCCGCTTTAGCGCCAACACAGGAGGCCTCCTCACGGAGGAGGACCTGAAGGCCCACGCCCCGGAGTGGGTGGAGCCCCTTTCCCTGGACTATAGGGGCCTCACGGTCCACGAGCTTCCCCCCAACGGCCAAGGGGTAGCGGCCCTTCTCGCCCTGGCCATCCTGGAGGGATTTGAACTAAGGCCCGAGGACCCCTTTAGCTACCACCTGCAGGTGGAGGCCATGCGCCTCGCCCTGAAGGACGCCTTCCGCTTCGTGGCCGACCCGAGGCACATGGAGCTAGACCCCCGGGCCTTCCTTTCCAAGACCTACGCCGCCGAAAGGAGGCGCCTCATTGGGGAAAGGGCCTTGCCCAAGGTGCTTCCCGGATTAAGGCCGGAGGGGACCGTCTACCTGGCGGCGGCGGACGGGGAGGTCATGGTCTCCCTCATCCAGTCCAACTACCAAGGGTTTGGCGCCGGGGTCCTGGTGCCGGGGACGGGGATCGCCCTGCACAACCGGGGCCTGGGCTTTTCCCTGGAGGAGGGGCACCCGAACCGGGTGGGGCCGGGCAAAAGGCCCTACCACACCATCATCCCCGGCTTCCTCACCCGGGAGGGGAAGCCCTTAGGGCCCTTTGGGGTGATGGGGGGGTTTATGCAACCCCAGGGGCACGTGCAGGTGGTGGTGGCCCTGGCGGACTTCGGCCTAAACCCCCAGGCGGCCCTGGACCGGCCTAGGTGGCAGGTGGTGCCGGGGCGTGAGGGGGACGAGGTGCTCTTGGAGCCGGGCATCTCCCAGGCCACGGCCCTTTTCCTCAAGGACCTGGGCCACCGGGTGCGCTACGAGGCGGAGTATGGGCTTTTCGGCCGGGGGCAGGTGATCCTGAGGGAGGGGGAGGTCCTGGTGGCCGCCAGCGACCCCCGGGCCGAAGGGCTCGCGCTTGCGCTTTAGCGTGGTATCCTTGGCCCGGGGCCTTTGCCCCTCCCATGCTGCGATTGGAAAACATCACCAAGCGCTTTGGACCCGTGGTGGCCAACCGGGGCATCACCCTCGAGGTGGGCCGGGGCGAGGTCCTCGCCCTTCTCGGGGAGAACGGGGCGGGGAAGACCACCTTGGTGAGCGTCCTCTATGGCCTCTACGCCCCCGATGAGGGGCGGATCCTCCTGGACGGGAAGGAGGTGCGCATCCCCTCCCCCAGGGCGGCCCAGCGGCTTGGCATCGCCCTCGTGCCCCAGCACCCCGAGCTCATAGAGGCCCACACCGTGGCGGAAAACCTGGCCCTGGGGCTAGACCTCCCGCCCTTTTTCGCCCGGCGGGCCTTGGTGGGGCGGCTTAGGGCCTTGCTTCAGGACCACCCTTTGGGGGTGGACCTCGAGGCCAAGGTGGAAAGGCTTTCCGCCGGGGAAAAGCAACGGGTGGAGCTCCTAAGGGCCCTCCTAAACCGTCCCCGGATCCTCATCCTGGACGAGCCCACGAGCGTCCTTACCCCCAAGGAGGCGGAAGAGCTTTTTCAGGAGATCGCCCGCCTGAAGGCCGGGGGCCTTGCCGTCATCTTCATCAGCCACAAGCTGGACGAGGTCTTGGCCATCGCCGACCGCATCGCCGTGCTCCGGGCGGGGGAGAAGGTGGGGGAACTCCCGCGGCAGGAGGCGGACAAGGAGCGCCTGGTGCGCCTCATGGTGGGCCGGAGCCCTAGTCCCCCGCCCAAGGCCCCGCCGCCCCGGGAGGAGGTGGTCTTGGAGGTGGAGGACCTCCTGGTCCCCCGGCACGGCTTTCCCGTCCAAGGGGTTTCCTTCGCCCTCCGGGCGGGGGAGGTCTTGGGCGTGGCCGGGGTGGCGGGAAGCGGCCAGAAGGAGCTCGTGGAGGCCCTGGCGGGGCTTAGGCCCTATCGGGGCACGGTGCGCTTTTTGGGGAGGCCCCTGCCCAAAGACCCCGCCCAGGTTTTCTCCCTGGGCGTGGCCCATATCCCCGAGGAACGGGCCATGGGCGTGGTGGGGGGGATGAGCGTGGCGGAGAACCTGGCCCTTAGGACGTATCCCGCCTATGCCCGGTTTGGGCTTTTGGACTACCGGAGCTTGGAGGAGGAGGCTCGGGCCCTCATGGCCGCTTACGCCATCAAGGCCCCTTCCCCGAGGACCCCGGTGCGCTTCCTTTCGGGGGGCAACGTGCAAAAGGTGATCCTGGCCCGGGAGCTCAAGGGGGGCCCCCGGCTTGTCCTGGCCATGCACCCCACCTACGGGGTGGACGTGGGGGCGGCGGAGGAGGTGCACGGGAGGCTTTTGGACCTGGCCCGGCAAGGGGCCGCCATCCTCCTGGTGAGCGAGGACCTGGACGAGATCCTGGCCCTCTCCCACCGGGTGGCCGCCTTGTACCACGGAAGGCTGGTGGGGCCCGTTCCCCGGGAGGAGGCGGACCGGGAGCGGCTTGGCCGCATGATGGCGGAAGGACGGGCATGAGACTGGAGCTAGACCCCGCCCCTACCCCCAGGAAGGTGGCTTTAAGCTACGGGGCTTTCTTGCTCCTGGCCTTCCTCCTTTTGGGCCTTCTCTTCCTCGCCTATGGGGTCTCCCCCCTAAAGGCCTATGGCCTCCTCCTTTCCCCGCTTTTAGACCCCTTGGGCCTGGCGGAGGTGGCCCGCAGGGCCATCCCCCTCCTCCTCATCGGGGCGGGGCTCAGCCTTGCCTTCCGGGTGGGGTTCTTCAACATCGGGGCCGAGGGGCAGCTCCTCATGGGAGCGGTGGGGGCGGCCTACGTGGCCCTTTTCCTGCCCCCGGGGCCCTATACCCTCCTCCTCATGTTCTTCCTTGGGGGGGCGCTTGGGGCCTTGTGGGCGGGGTTTGCCGCTTGGCTTCGGGTGCGCTTCGGGGCGAGCGAGATCCTCACCACCCTGATGCAGAACTACCTGGCCTACTACTTGGTGGTCTACTTGGTGGCGGGGCCTTGGAAGGGACAGTTCGTCTTCGGCTTCCTCTACACGGACCGCTTCCCCGAGGCGGCCAGGCTTCCTAGGCTTGGGGAAACCCTCGTCCACTGGCCCACCCTGCTCCTTGGGGTGGGGGCGGCGCTGCTTCTCCACCTCCTCCTCTTCCGCACCCCCTTGGGCTTCGCCTTGCGCATCCTGGGGGAGAACCGGGAGGCGGCGCGGTACCTGGGGCTTAAGGAGGGGCGGCTTCTCCTCCTGGTGGCTGTGGCCTCGGGCCTCCTTGCCGGGTTTGCCGGGGTGGGGGAGGTGGCGGGGATCCACGGGAGGCTTTTGGAACCCGCCCAGATCTCCCTGGGCTACGGCTTCACCGCCATCCTGGTGGCCTGGCTCGCCCGGGGAAGGCCGGGGCTTACCCTCCTCACCGCCCCCCTCCTCGGGCTCATCCTGGCGGGGGGGGACGCCTTGAAGCTGGCCTTCTCCATGCCCTTTCGGGTAGTGGACGTGGTGGCGGGGCTTTTGCTCCTGGCCTGGATCGGGGCGGAGGCGGCAAGCCGCCACCGGATCCTTTGGAGGCGCTGATGGAAGAGGCGTTGGTGCGTGCCGTGCTTTTCGGTACCCCTATCCTCCTCGCCGCCTTGGGGGCCCTCCTGGCCGAGCGGAGCGGGGTGGTGAACCTGGGGGTGGAGGGGATCATGGCCCTTTCGGCCCTCGCCGCCTTCGCCGCCGCCTTGGGGGCGGGGCCTTGGGTGGGGGCGGTGGCCGGGGTGGGGGCGGGGGTGCTCCTTTCCCTTTTCCTGGGGCTTTTCGCCATCACCTTGAGGGCCAACCCCTTCGTGGCGGGGTTGGCGGTGGCTGCCCTGGGCCTTGGGGCCTCGGGGATCTTGGGGAAGCGCTACGAGGGGGTGCCCCTAGAAAACCCCTTGCCCGAGGTGCCTTTGGCCCTCCTTTCCCTCCTCTTGGCCTTTCTCCTCCACCTCCTCCTCTACCGGAGCCGGTTTGGCCTTTACCTGAGGAGCGTGGGGGAGAACCCCAAGGCGGCGGACCTCTTTGGGGTGGGCGTGGAGGGGGTGCGCTACCTGGCCTTGGGGCTTGGGGGTGGGCTGATCGGCCTTGGTGGGGCGTACCTTTCCTTGGCTTACCGCCCTTCCTGGACGGACGGGATGACCTCGGGGCTTGGCTGGGTGGCCATCGCCTTGGTGATCCTGGCCGCCTGGGAGCCCCTGCGGGCGGTCTTTGGGGCCTACCTCTTCGGCCTCCTCTTCTTCCTGCAGTTTCGGCTTCAGGGCAGTGTACCTATACCGTCCGAGGCCTTCGCCGCCATGCCCTACCTTCTGGTTATCCTGGTCCTGGCCCTCTCGGGCCGGTCCCGGGCCCCCAGGGCCCTGGGCCAGCCCTTTGAGCGGGGGAGGTGAAGGATGCGGAAACTGGTTTGGCTTTTGGCCCTCCTTTTGGGGATGGGCCTGGCGCAAGGGGAGAAGCTCAAGGCCTGCTTCATCTATGTGGGCCCCGTGGGGGATGCTGGCTGGACCTACGCCCACGATGTTGGGCGGAAGAAGGCGGAGGCGGCGCTCCCTTGGTTGGAGACCCGCTACGTGGAAAGCGTTCCGGAGGCCCAGGCCTTGCCCGTCATTGACCGCTTCGTGAAGGAGGGGTGCCAGGTCATCTTCGCCACCAGCTTCGGCTACATGGAGGCGGTACTCGAGGCGGCCAAGAAGTACCCGGACGTCATCTTCGCCCACGCCACCGGGTTCAAACGGGCCCCCAACGTGGCCACCTACATGGCGGACTTCTACCAGGTCTACTACCTGAACGGCCTCGCCGCCGGGGCCCTCACCAAGACGGGCAAGGTGGGGTACGTGGCCGCCTTCCCCATCCCCGAGGTGAAGCGGCACATCAACGCCTTCGCCCTGGGGGTGCGGGCGGTGAACCCCAAGGCCCAGGTCCTGGTGCGTTGGATCAACGCCTGGTACGACCCCGCCAAGGCCCGGGAGGCCACGGAGGCGCTCCTTTCCCAAGGGGCGGACGTCTTCGCCTTCACCGAGGACACCCCCACGGTGATCCAGACGGCCGCCAAGAAAGGGGCCTACTCCTTCGGCCACTACACCCCCATGCTCAAGTTCGCCCCCGACCACGTGGTTTCCGGGCAGATCGTCCACTGGGACGTGATCTACATTGACTTCCTCAAGAAGGTGAAGGAAGGCGTCTACACCGCCAAGAACCTGCAGAACGTGGACTACTTCTGGCTCCTGCAGCACAAGGCGGTGGAGATGGGGGCGGACTATGGCGTCCCCATCAACCCCAAGCACGTGCCCCTGTTGCAGAAGGCCAAGATGCGGGTGGCGGGGAAGGAGGTTGCGGTCTACGACCGCATCATGGCCCTTCTCAAGGACATGTCCAGCCCCAAGCCCACCTTTGACCCCTTCACCGGGCCCATCCGGGACCGCAAGGGGGTGGTGCGCATTCCCGCCGGGCGCAAGGCCACCTTGGAGGAGCTCCTCACCATGGAGTGGGCCGCCCCTGGGGTGGTGGGGGACTGGCCGGGGGAGCCGAAGTAGGGAAAGCATGGGGGGGCCGGGCCTAGGCCCGGCCCCTTTTCTACAGGCTCTGGAAGACTTCTTCCAGGATCTCTAGCCCGAGGGCCGCCTCTTCCCGCGTGAGGATGAGGGGTGGGGCGATGCGGAGGGCGGAAGGGCCTGCTGGGAGGAGGAGAAGGCCCTTGTGGAACGCCCTTTCCACGGCCTTATCCCGGAGGTCCGGCCGCTCCTCCTCGGGCGTGCCGAAGTCCAGGCCGATCATAAGCCCCCGGCCCCGCACGTCCCCGAGGAAGGGGAAGCGCTTCTGCATGCCCTTAAGCTCCTCCAGGAGGTAGGCCCCCACCCGGGCGGCGTTTTCCATGAGGCCCCCTTCCAAGAGGTCCAGGGTGGCGTGGGCGGCGGCCGCCGCCACCGCCTGGCCGCCGAAGGTGGTGCCGTGGGCCCCGGGGCGCCAGCTCCCGAGCTCCTCCCGGAAGAGGAGGGCGCTTAGGGGGTAGCCCGAGGCCAGGCCCTTGGCCAGGACGTAGACGTCCGCCTCCACCCCCTCGTGCTCCAGGGCGAAGAAGGTTCCCGTGCGCCCGGCCCCGGACTGCACCTCGTCCGCCACCAGGAGGATGCCGTGCCGCTCCAGGAGGGCTTTGAGCCTGGGGAGGAAGCCCTTGGGGGGCACCACGTACCCCCCCTCGCCCTGGATGGGCTCCAGGAAAAAGGCGGCCACCTCCTCCGGGGGAAGGGTGGTGCGGAAGAGGTGCTCCAGGTAGCCCAAGACCGCTTCCCCCACCTCCTCGGGCTTCGCCCCTAGGGGCGGGCGGAAGGGGTTGGGGAAGGGGATGTGCACTACCCCGGGCAAAAGGGGGGCAAACCCCTTGCGGTAGGCGCTCTTGCTGGCGGTGAGGGAAAGGGCCCCAAGGCTCCTGCCGTGGAAGGCCCCGGTGAAGGCGAGGAGGTAGGGCCGGCCCGTGTGGTGGCGCACCAGCTTGATGGCGGCCTCAATCCCCTCGGTGCCGGAGTTGCCGAAGAAGACCCGATACCTTCCGCCAAGCTTCGCCACCAGGCGCTCGGCCAGGGAGAGGGTGGGCTCGTGGGTGAAGTCGGAGAAGCAGACGTGGGCGAAGCGCTCCGCCTGGGCCCGCACCGCCTCGAGGACCTTGGGGTGGGCGTAGCCCGTGGTGTTCACGGCGATGCCCGCCATGAAGTCCAAGAAGACGTTCCCGTCCACGTCCTCCAGGAAGACCCCTTGCCCTTTGGCGGGGACGAAGGGGTAGGGGCGGATGTAGGAAGGGGAGAGGACCCGCTCGGCCCGCTCGGAGAGGGCCTGGGCCATGGGTCCAGGGAGGGGCGTTTTCACTTCGGGTTTCATACGGGGCCAGTCTACCAGGCCCGAAAAGGGCCTCCCACCCGCTCTTTATGCGGGTGGGTGCAAAGCTATGCCTAAAGGAGGCCCAGGGAGTGCAGGTGGGGCCTGGCGTAGAAGAGGGTGAGGGCGGTGGCGGCGTCCTGGACCTCGCCCCTTTCCAGAAGGGCGTAGAGCTCCCGAAGGGAAAGCTCCACGGGTTCCAAGAGCTCCCCGTCCTCGAGGCTCGGGGCCGCCACCACCTCCGCCCCCAGGGCCAGGAAGGGGTGGAAGACCACGGCGGTGAAGGAGGGCTGGGGGTGGAAGGGGGGAAGGGGGATGACCTCCTTGGCCCGTGCCCCCACCTCCTCCAGGAGTTCCCG
This sequence comes from Thermus hydrothermalis, assembly GCF_022760925.1. NCBI lineage: Bacteria > Thermotogati > Deinococcota > Deinococci > Thermales > Thermaceae > Thermus > Thermus hydrothermalis. Next base: position 8,920 of record NZ_JAKTNT010000025.1, read on the forward strand.
CCGCGCCGCCTCCTCCGGGGTTTCCCCGGCGTCCACCTTGCCCGCCGGCACCTCCAGGAGGAACTTCCCCGTGGGGTGGCGGTACTGGCGGATGAGGAGGGCGGTGGCCCTTTCCGTAACCGGCAGCACGAAACTCGCCGCCACCGGCCCTGGGCGGTAGATGTAGGTGAGTTCCTTACCCGTGTGGGTCCTTACCCGTTCCCGCACCAGGCGCACGGGCTCGGAAAGGATCTCCTCCAGGGAAAGCCGCTTCCAGGGGTTCATGAGGTCATGCGCTCAATGACCCGCCGGACCCTCTCCCCAGGGGCCCTGGGGCCCAAGGCCTTGGTCACGGCCCCGATGGCCGCTAAAGGGTTTTTGAACTGGGAGAGGTCCAGGTTTTCCCGGATCCAGGCCTCTATCTCCTCCTCGGTCATCTCCTTGGGCAGGAAGCGGTCCAGAAACGCCACCTCAAAGGCGTTCCCCTGCTCCAGGGCGATCTCCCGAAGCGCCTTTAGCACCTTCACCGCCTCGGCGTCGGGGAGGGGCTTGCCGTCCCCTTTGCGGTCCAACTCCGCCTTCACCACCCGGGCGAAGTCCAGGGTCTTCTGGTCCCGGGCCTTCATGGCCTCCTTGATGGTTTCCTTGATGGCCTCGTAGATGGTCATCCCCTTCAGTCTAGCGGGTACAATCCCTCTCATGTGGGCGCTCCTTTCCGTTTCCGACAAGCGGGGGATCGTGGACTTCGCCCAGGGGCTTCTGGCGTTAGGGTTTCGCCTCCTCGCCACCGGGGGCACGTATAAGGCCTTGGCGGAGGCGGGGCTTCCCGTCACCTACATCTCCGAGTTCACGGGCTTCCCCGAGATCCTGGAGGGCCGGGTGAAGACCCTCCACCCCAAGGTGCACGCTGGGCTTCTCGCCCGGCCCGACCAGGAGGCGGAGCTTAGGGCCTTGGGTCTGGAAAGGATCGGGGTCTTGGCGGTGAACCTCTACCCCTTCCGGGAGGCCGTGGCCCGGGGGGCCTCCTACGAGGAGGCCCTGGAGCAGATTGACATCGGGGGGCCCGCCATGCTCCGGGCCGCCGCCAAGAACCACCTGGCGGTCCTTCCCGTCTGCGACCCGGAGGACTACCCGCGGGTCCTGGAGGCCCTGCGGGAAGGGCCAAGCCCCGAGTTCCGCCGGGCCCTCGCCCGCAAGGCCTTCGCCCACACCGCCCGTTACGACGCCGCCATCGCCGAGTGGCTTTCCGGGGAGAAGTTCCCCGAGGAGAAGTTCTTGGCCCTGGAGCGGGTTTCCCCCTTGCGCTACGGGGAAAACCCCCACCAGGAGGCGGCGCTTTACCGGGTGGCGGGGGAGGAGGGGCCTCTCCTTGCGGCCCGGGTCCTCCAGGGCAAGGCCATGAGCTTCAACAACTACCTGGACGCCGAGGCCGCCTGGAACCTGGTTTCCGAGTTCGGTGAGCCCGCCTGCGTGGCGGTGAAGCACCAAAACCCCTGCGGGGTCGCCCTGGGGGAAACCCCCCTCGAGGCCTACCAAAAGGCCTACCAGGCGGACCCGGTTTCCATCTTCGGGGGCATCGTGGCCTGCAACCGGGAGGTGGATGGCCCCACGGCGGAGGCCATGGCGGAGGTTTTCCTGGAGGTGGTCCTGGCCCCGGGCTTTAGCGAGGAGGCCCTAAGGGTCTTTGCCCGGAAGAAGAACCTGCGCCTCCTCGAGGTCCCCGCCCTGGCCCAGGGCCCCTACCTGGACCTGAGGCGCATCCGGGGCGGGGTGCTCCTCCAGGACGCCGACACCCTAGACCCCATAGACCCCAAGGTGGTGACGCAAAGGGCCCCCACGGAAGCGGAGTGGCGGGACCTCCTCTTCGCCTGGAAGGTGGTGAAGCACGTGCGCTCCAACGCCATCGTGGTGGCCAAGGGGGGGATGACCTTGGGCATCGGGGTGGGCCAGACCAACCGCTACGCCGCCGCCAAGCACGCCCTGAAGACCGCCAAGGAGGGGGCGAAGGGAGCGGTCTTGGCCTCGGACGCCTTCTTCCCCTTTGACGACGTGGTGCGCCTGGCGGCGGAGTTCGGCATCGCCGCCATCATCCAGCCCGGGGGGAGCGTGCGGGACAAGGACTCCATCCAGGCGGCGGACGAGGCGGGGATGGCCATGGTCTTCACGGGGGTGCGCCACTTCCGGCACTAGAGGGAAAGCTTGCCCCGGGCGGCCTTAAGCCGCCTTTGCGCCTCCTTGAACCCCACCAGCTTGCGGCTTTCCTCGTCGTGCAGGTGCAGGTCGGCGAAGGCGATTTGGAAGGCGTCCTTCAGGGTCACCGTGGGGGCCACCTTCACCAGGTCCACCTCCTCCTGCACCTTGGGCAGGAGGTAGTTGGGGATCTTGGGGGCCAGGTGGTGGATGTGGTGGAAGCCGATGTTTCCGGTGAGCCACTGGAGGACCTTGGGGAGCTTCAGGTAGGTGCTCCCCTCCATGGCCGCCTTCAGGTGCTCCCAACGGGGGTCGTGCTCCCAGTAGGCGTCTTCAAACTGATGCTGCACGTAGAAGAGGAAGATGCCCACCATCCCCGCCAGGTACTGGATGGGGAGGTAGACGAAAAGGAGGGTTTTGGGGCCCAAGAAGACCCCGATGCCCACGAGGAGAAGGACCAAGGCCAGGTTGGTGAGGGCCACGCTGTTCCGCACCGAGGGGCGGTCCGACCCGTAGCCCAAGGGCAGGCGGTAGGAGAGCATGAAGACGTAGATGGGCCCGAGGAAGAACATGACGAAGGGGTTGCGGTAGAGCCGGTAGCCGAGGCGCTCCCGGGGCGTGGCCCGCAGGTACTCCTCCAGGGTCATGGTGTAGATGTCCCCCACGCCCCTTTTGTCCAGGTTGCCGCTCGTGGCGTGGTGCCGGGCGTGGGAAAGTTGCCAGTGATGGTAGGGCACCAGGGTGAGGACCCCGGCGAAGAAGCCCAAGAGGTCGTTCATCCACTTCTTGGGGAAGAAGGAGCCGTGTCCGGCGTCGTGTTGCAGGATAAAAAGCCTTACCAGAAAAAGCGCCGCCACGAAGTCCAGGGCCAGGGTGAGGAGGAGGGAAACGGAAAGGGCCTTGTGGGCGAGGAAGAAGAGGGCGAGGAGGGGGAGGAGGGTGTCCGCCACCTGGCGGAGGCTTCGCAGGGTGTTGGGCTTGGCGTAGGGCTTGATGAGGGGGATCCAGTCTTTGGGTTCTACCTTATGCATAGGCGCTCCTCTTTCGGGGAGTGCCTTACCTTAGCCTGGAAAAGGATGAGAGGGATGAGCCTACCGGGGTTTTAGGCGGTCTTCCGAGTCCAAGAGGAGGGTCACGGGGCCGTCGTTTACCAGATGGATGCGCATGTGGGCCCCGTACACCCCGGTTTCCACGTGGACCCCTTGGGCCAGGAAGGCCTCAATGGCCTCCTCGTAAAGCCTTCGCCCCACCTCGGGCGGGGCGGCCTGGAGGAAGGAGGGGCGGTTTCCCTTCCGGGTGTCGGCGTAAAGGGTGAACTGGCTCACGAGAAGCACCTCGCCCCCCACGTCCTTCAGGGAGAGGTTCATCTTGCCATCGGCATCGGCAAAGACCCGGAGGTGGACGATCTTGCGGGCCAGGTACTGGGCGTCCTCTGGGGTATCCCTTTGCCCCACGCCCAAGAGGACCAGGAGCCCCAGGCCAATCCTTCCCACCACCTCGCCCTCCACCTCCACGAAGGCCTCCGTGACCCGTTGCACCACCGCCCGCACCCTTACCTCCTTTCCCCGGCGAAAAGGGCCACGGTGCCGGGCCCGGCGTGGACGCTCACCGCCGCCCCGGCGAAGAGGGTGCCTTGGAGCTCCACGCCTTCCGCCCTTACCGCCTCTGCTAGGGCCCTCGCCCCTTCGGGGTTCCCCACGTGGGCCACGTAGGCCAAGGCCCCTTTAGGGAAGCGGTGGCGGAAGAGCTCGGCCACCTTCTTGAGCCCTTCGGCGAAGCCCCGGACCCTGGGGCCTGGCACCACCTCGCCCCCCCGGACCTCGAGGACCGGCAGGATGCGAAGCAGGCTTCCCACCAGGTGCGTGATCCCGGAAATCCGCCCCGAGCGGTGCAGGTAGGTGAGGGTCTTGGGGAGGACGAAGCCCATGACCCGCTCCCGGTAGGGAGCCAAGGCCTCTTCCAGACGCTCCCAAGGGGTGCCCGTGGCGAGGAGCCGCCTCGCCTCCTCCAAAACCAAAAGAAGCCCACCATTTAAGGACCAGGAGTCCACCACCTTCACCCGCCCGCCAAAAGCCTGGGCCACGCTTTGGGCGGTGGCCACGGTGCCGGAGAGCTTCCCGGAAACGTGGACGGAAACCACCCGCTCGTGGGTCTTCAAGAGCGCCTCGTAGGCCCTTCTCAGGTCCTCGGGGGCCACCTGGCTCGTGGTGAGGTGTTCGCCCCTTTCCAGAAGCTGGACCACCTCTTCCGGGGTGATCTCCAGGAGGTCCCGGAAGGCGCGCTCCTTCCAAACCACCTGCTGGGGCACCAGGTGGATGCCCCGGGCCTTGGCCTCCTCCGGGGTAAGCCCCAAGGTGGAGTCGGCCACGAAGGCCACGTTAGAGGCTATAGGCGTAGAAGCCATAGGTTCCAGGCCCCGTGTGGCTAGCGATCACCGCGCCCAGCTCGCTCACCAAGGCCTCCTCCACGGGAAGGCCCGAGGCGAGGACCATCTCCTTGAGTTCCCGCACGGCACCCTCCTCGGCGCTATAGAGGAAGAAGGCCCGGATGCGCCCGCGGCCTTCCCCCCAGGTGCGGAAGTCCTTGACGATTTCCTCCCGGGCCTTCCTCTCCCCGCGGGCCCGGCCTGCCGCCTCCACGCGCCCTTCCTTCAGGGTGAGGATGGGCTTGATGCCGAGGAGGGTGCCCAAGAGGGCCTGCGCCCCGCCGATGCGCCCGCCCCGGCGCAAGAACTCCAGGGTGGCCACGCTAAAGCGCACGAAGTGGTCCTGGCGGATGCGCTTGAGCTCGTCCAAAACGGAGGCAAGGGGCTGGCCTTCCTCTAGGAGCTCGTGGGCCCTCAGGACCATCATGCCGATGCCCAAGGAGGCGGCCAGGGAGTCAAAGACGGTCACCCGGCCCGGGAAGTCCTTGGCGGCGAGCTCCGCCGACTGCACGGTGCCGGAGAGCTTGCTGGAGATGTGAATGGAAAGCATGTGGTCGGCGTTTTGGAGAGCTTCTTGGTACACCTTGAGGAAGTCTTCGGGGGAGGGCTGGCTGGTGGTGGGGAAGGCGCTTCCCTCCCGGACCTTCCTGAAGATTTCCTCCGGGGCAATCTCTTCCCAGTCCCGGTAAACCCGTCCGCCCAAAGACACGTACAGGGGGACGACGCGGATGCCCAGGCGCTCCCGTAGGGGCTTGGGCAGGTCGGCGGTGGAGTCCGTCACCAAGGCTACCCTCATCCAAACCTCCGTGTTGTCCGGGACAGGATACCACAGGGGTGGTGTAGTGTAGCGGGCAAGTTGCCCTGGGCGCTCGTTTTTGCTAGGGTCAAGGGTATATGTGGCGGGTCCTGGTCTCCGACGATATGCGGCTTGGGGACGTGAAATACCCCGGGGTTCTCCTGGACTACCGGCCGGGCATCTCGCGGGAGGAGCTTTTGGAGATCATCCCCGCCTACGATGCCCTCATCACCCGCAGCCGCACCCGGGTGGACGCCGAGCTTTTGGAGCGGGGCAAGCGGCTTAAGGTAGTGGGCCGGGGCGGGGTGGGGGTGGATAACGTGGACCTCGAGGCGGCAAGCCGCCTGGGCATCCTGGTGGTGAACGTGCCCGAGGCCAACACCCGCTCGGCGGCCGAGCTCGCCTTCGGCCTCCTCCTTGCCGCCGCCCGGGGCATCGCCCTCTCGGACCGCAAGATCCGCCAAGGGGAGTGGGACCGGAAGTTTTTGGGGCTTGAGCTTAAAGGGAAGACCCTGGGCATCGTGGGCCTCGGGCGGATTGGAAGCCAGGTGGCCCGCTTCGCCAAGGGGTTTGAGATGCGGGTCTTGGCCTACGACCCCTACATCCCGAGGACCCGGGCGGAAAGCCTCGGGGTGGAGCTACAAGAGCACCTGGAGGACCTCCTCCGCCAAAGCCACTTCCTCACGGTGCACACCCCCCTCACCGAGGAAACCCGGGGGATGATTGGGCGGCGGGAGCTTTACCTCTTGCCCCGGGGGGCCGTGGTGGTGAACGCCGCCCGGGGCGGGATCATTGACGAGAAGGCCCTTTTGGAGGTGTTGGAGGAGGGCCACCTCTTCGCCGCCGGCCTGGACGTCTTCAGCGAGGAGCCGCCCCCCAAGGACCACCCCCTCCTCGCCCACCCCAAGGTGGTCCTCACCGCCCACCTGGGGGCGAACACCCTGGAGGCCCAGGAGCGGGTGGGTGAGGCCATTTTGGAGCGGGTGGTGCGCACCCTCGAGGGGGACCTGTCCTACGCCCTGAACACCGGCTTTGACCCCGAGGCCCTAGAGGCCCTGCGGGGCTTCCTGCCCCTGGGGGAGGCCTTGGGGAAGCTCCTCGCCCAGATCACCAAAGGCCGTCCCGAGGCCTTGGAGGTGAGCTTCCTCGGCCAGTTTGAGAAGGACCCCGAGCCCATGGCCAACGCCGTGGCCAAGGGGTTTCTTTCCCGGGTCCTGGGGGGTGAGGCGGTGAACCTGGTTTCCGCCAGGCCGCTTCTCAAGGACCGGGGGATCCGCCTCGTTACCCGCCGCTCGGAGGAGGCGGGGGAGTACGCCCGCTTGGTGGAGGTGCGCCTCACCACCGACCAGGAGGAGCGCCGGGCCCGGGGGGTGGTGATGGGGGGGAAGCCGAGGCTCGTGGGGATAGACGACTACGCCCTCGAGGTGGTGCCCGAGGGGTACATGCTGGTCTGCGTGAACTACGACCGCCCGGGCGTGGTGGGCCAGGTGGGGACGCTTTTGGGCGAGGCTGGGGTGAACATCGCCGGGATGCAACTGGGGCGGGACGTGCCCGGGGGGAGGGCGCTTTTCGTCCTCACCGTGGACCAGAAGCCCTCGGCGGAGGTGTTGGAGGCCTTGCGGGCGCTCCCCGTACTGGAGCGGGTGGACCTGGCGGAGATGGGGTGAAGGGGAGGTTGGGCTAGGCGGAGAAGACGCTCACGAGCGAGTAAAATCGTGCGGGAATTCACATATAATTGTCGTATGGTTCAGAATTGACCGAACATTCGGAACTTGGTAGCCTAACCCTGTGGACCCCGAGCTCAAGCGCTGGCTAGAGGAAACCGCCCTCCTCTTTGAGGAGGCGGGCCTGCCCCGCATGGCGGGCCGGGTTCTGGCCTGGCTCCTGGTGGCGGAACCCCCGGAGCAGACGGCCCGGCAGATGGCCGAGGCCCTGGGGGCGAGTAAGGGGGCCCTGAGCCCGGCGCTTCACCTCCTCACCCGGCTTCACCTGGTGGAGCGGCAGCGCCGCCCTGGGGAGCGGTCCGACCGCTACAGCGTCCGCCCTGGGACCTGGCGGCGCCTTCTGGGCGAGCAGGTGCGGGTCTTGGGGCGGTACCGGGAACAGGCGGAACGGGGGCTACGTCTGGTGGGGGAGGAGAGGGGTGGGCGGCTTCGGGAAATGGGGGCCTTTTACGCCTTTTTGGAGCGGGAGCTTCCCCAGTTGCTCGCCCGCTTTGAGGAGGAAGTATGACCCTCTTGCGGCTGGCCTGGCGAAACGTCATGCGGCAACGGCGGCGCACGGCGCTCTTGTCCTTGGTGGTGGTCTACGTCACCGTGGCCACGCTTTTCCTCTTCGGTTTCCTGGACGGGTATGGGGAGAGCCTGGTGGACGCCTACGCCGGCTACGTGGAGGCCCCGGTGGTGGTGGCCAAGGAGGCCTGGTGGGAGGACCCTGACCCGGAAAACGGCCTCATGGCCCTTCCCTCCCTGCCCGAGCCCTTCACGCCCAGGCTTTCCCTCTACGCCCTCCTGCGCTCGCCCTACCGCTCGGAGGGGGGCGTGGTGCTGGGGGTGGACCCGGACGGGGAAAGGAGGCTTTCCCGGGTCCCCGCCAAGGTGAAGGAGGGGAGGTGGCTTTCGGGCCCTGGGGAGGTGGTCCTGGGGCACCGCTTGGCGGAGCGCCTGGACGTGCGGCTTGGGGAAAGGCTCGTGCTGGAAACGGGCAAGGCGGCCCTAGGCCTTAGCGTGGTGGGAATTGTGCGTTCCGGGGTTTCCAACGTGGACTTCGCCGGGGTCTACCTCCACCTGGAGGACGCCCGGCGCCTGGCGGGCCAGGGCATCCTCGCCACCCACCTGGCGGTGTGGGCTCCCCGGGGCCGGGAGGAGGCCACCGCCCTGGCGCTCAACGCCTTGCTGCCCCAGGGCCTAAGGGCCAAGGGGGTTTGGGATCTCATGGGGCCCATCCGGGCGGACTACGAGGGAAGCCGGCTCTTCTACATCCCCCTCATGGGCCTTTTCATGCTCCTCGCCGCCGTGGCCGTGGTGAGCACCACGTACGTGAGCGTGCGGGAAAGGCTTAGGGAGTTCGCCGTGGGCGAAAGCCTGGGCCTCACGCCCCTTCGCCTTGCGGTGGGGGTGGCCCTCGAGGCCGCCCTGGCGAGCGGCGTGGGCCTCGTGCTGGGCCTTCTCCTGGGCTACGCGCTCCTCGCCTACACCGCTACCCACGACGTCTTCGGGCCCCTCATGCGGCTTAGCGTGGAGCTCTTGCCGGAGTCGGGGCTTTCCGAGCACCTGTACACCGCCGTGCGCCCGGTTTACGCCCTGTACGCCTTCTTGGTGGTGGCCTTCTCGGGCCTCCTCGCTTGGCTTTTCCCGGGGCGGCTGGTGCTCGGGTTGGACCTGCCGCGATACCTAAAGGGGGAGTGAGGATGAAGCGTGCCTTAGCGCTGGTTGTCATTCTGGCCTTGGTCCTGACCCAAAGCCCTTTGGCCAAGCTCAAAGCGGCCTTGGACCGCCTTCGGGGCCCCGCCCACCAAGGGGTCTACCTGGTCCAGGTGGAGCGGCCCGGGAGCACGAAGTCCTACCGGCTTCGGGTATACACGGATGGGGAGCGGGCCCAGATCCGGGTTCTGGAGCCCAAGGGCGAGGCGGGGCAGGCCTACCTTTCCCTGGGGCAGGACCTCTACCTCTACGACCCCCGCTTGGGGCGGACCCTGCGCCTGCCCCCCACGGGGCGCACGGAGCGCTTCCTGGGCTCGGACCTCACCTACCAGGACCTCATGGGCCGGGACCTGGAGGACCTCTTTGAGGTCTCGGAGGCGGATGGGGTCTTGGTCCTCACGCCCAAGCCGCAGGCAGCCACCCCTTACGGCCGGGTGGAGGTCTACCTAAAAGAAGGCCTGATAGAGCGGGTGCGCTACCACGACCAGCGGGGCCAGGCGGTGCGGGAGCTCCTCCTCCTGGGCTACCAGCGCCTGGATGGGGCCTTTTTGCCCAAGGTCATGGAGGTGCGGGACCTCCTTAAGGAGGGGTACCGCACGCGGGTGGAGATCGTGGAGGTAAAGGTGGGGCCGGTGCCGGAAAGGTGCTTCAACCCGCTTTACCTGGAAAGGGGGTGCTAGGTGCTTCGCCTTGCCTGGCGGAACCTCTTAAGGACGCCTGGGCGGAACCTCACCACGGGCGGGGTGGTGGCCCTCGTGGTCTTCCTCTCCTTGGTGTTCCTCTCGGTGTACGCCGGGGCCTTTGACGCCTTCTTCCAGACCACCCTGGACCGCACGGGGCACCTGGTGGTGCGGGTGGAGGGCTACCAGGAGAAGGAGGATCTGGAAAGCCTCACCTTCGTGCCCCCCCTCCTTTCCCTGCCGGAAGGGGCCAAGGCGGAAGGGGTGTTGGAAGGGGGCGGGCTCCTCCTCGCGGGGGAAAGGAGCCGGGCGGTGATCCTCACGGGGCTTACCCGGGAAGGTTTTGCCCGGCAGAAAAACCTCCTCAAGGAAGGCCGCTTCCCTGAGGCCTCGGGGGAGGCCCTGTTGGGCGAGGCCTTGGCCAAGGCCCTGAAGGTGGGTTTGGGGGGCGAGGTGGTGGCCTACGCTCCCGGAAGCCTGGGGCTTGGGGTCTACGCCTTCCGGGTGGTGGGGCTACTGGACCTACCGGAAACCCACCTGGAGGCCCGCACCGCCATGGTCCTTTTGGAGGACGCCCAGGCCCTTCTGGCCCCGGGGCGGGTGAGCCGGCTAGAGATAAGGCTTCCCTGGGTGGGCCTTTACGACCTTAAGCCCCTGGAAGACCTGAAGGCGCGCCTGGCGCCCGAGCTTCCCGGCCTCGTGGTGGAAACCTGGCTGGAGGCGAACCCTCTCTACGCCGCTCTTCTTCCCCTCTACGACACGGTGATGAGCGTCTACGTGGGGATTTTCTTCATCCTTGGGGGGCTTATCCTCCTCAACGCCCTTTACCTTTCCTTGGTGGAGCGGGTAAGGGAGTTTGGGCTCCTTGCGGCCTTGGGGCTCACGGGGAGGCGGCTTATGAGCCTGGTCTTTTGGGAAAGCTTCCTCCTCGTGGGGGTGGCGGCCCTGGTGGGGGTGGCGGCGGGGCTTATGGTTCACCTGGAGCTCGCCGATGGCTTCCGTTTGCCGCTACCCGCTTGGATCCTGGAGCAGTACAAGGAGTTCGGCCTGCCGGAGGTCCTCTACGGGCGGCTCGGGGTGGAGGGGGTTCTCCTCACCCTGGGCTACGCCGTGGGGGTGGCGCTTTTGGCCGCCTTGTGGCCGGGGTGGCTGGCCTCGAGGCTGGAGCCCGTGGACGCCATGCGCTACGTGCCGTAGGAGGGTGGTATGCCCATCGTGGAAGCCAAGGGAGTGCGGAAGGTGTACCGGGGGGACGGGGTGGAAACCGAGGCCCTGCGGGGGGTGAGCCTGGCGGTGGAAAAGGGGGAGTTCACCGCCTTGGTGGGGCCTTCGGGGAGCGGCAAGAGCACGCTCCTCCACATCCTGGCGGGCCTGGACCTGCCCACGGAAGGGGAGGTCTATGTGGGCGGGGTGCGCCTGGACCGCCTGAACCGCTCGGCCAGGGCCCGCTTCCGCCTGGAACGCATCGGCCTCGTCTTCCAGGCCTACAACCTCTTGCCCGTCCTCACCGCCTTGGAGAACGCCGCCTTCGTCCTGGAGCTTCGGGGGGTCCCCAAGGCCGAGCGGGAGCGGCGGGCCTTGGAGGCCCTGGCCGCCTTGGGCTTAAAGGACAAGGCCCACCGCTTTCCCCGGCAGCTTTCCGGCGGGGAGCAGCAACGGGTGGCGGTGGCCCGGGCCTTGGCGGCCGAGCCCGTCATCGTCTTGGCGGACGAGCCCACCGCCAACCTGGACTCCCGCACGGGCCTCGCCCTCATTGAGCGGATGAAGGCCCTGAACGAGGCCCAGGGGGTCACCTTTCTCTTTTCCACCCACGACCCGAGGCTTTTGGAGCATGTGCGGCGGGTGGTGCGCCTGGAGGACGGGCGCATCGTGGGGGAGGAGGTGCGCTAGGTGCGCTGGCTTTGGCCCTTCCTGCTCCTTCCCGCCCTGGGCCAAGGGTGGGAGGCGGGGGTGTACGGCCTGGGGCCCGCGCCCACGTTTTTCCTGCGCTTCTCGGGGGAGCTAGGGGAGGGGGTGCGGGTTTCCTACGCCCTCGCCCCCTACCTGCGGGAGGGAGAGGGCGGGCTTTCCTTGGAAAGGCTTTACTTGGTGGCGGAGGAGGGGGAGTGGAGGCTTCTTCTGGGGCGCTTTCCCTTGACGCTTGGGGAGGGGCGGCTTTTCCCATACACCTGGAATGCCCCAAGCCCCACCGGGGGCGAGGAGGGGGTGTGGGGCGGTGCGCTCACCTGGTACGGCCCTTGGCGCCTCCGCTTAGGCTACGCCTGGGACCGGGGGGGCTTCCTGGAGGCGGCGTGGCCCGAGGTGCGGGTTTGGCTGGAGAGGGAGGGCGGGGGCGTGGCGGGGAGCGTGCGGCTGGGAGAGGCGGTGGCCTACGGGGAGGGCCGGCTTGGGGCAGGAGGCCCCTTTGCCCTCGTGGGGGCGACCCTGGCCTTGGGGGAGGGGATGGTGACCCTCGAGGGCACCTACCCCTGGGGCGGGGCCTTGGGGGCGGTCTGGCCTTTAGAAGGCTTG
>NZ_JAKTNT010000026.1 GCF_022760925.1 Thermus hydrothermalis
CATAACATCAGTCTCCTGACCCAGAAGATGGCTGGGTAGCAACTTGGGTTACAGTTACCGTCGTAGCACAAGGTGCCGGGCAGGGGGCCGCTGTAGGAGGCGGACACGCTCGAGGTCCCATAGGAGCGCACCGTGACTTGCGCAGGGCTCACGCTCTGGAGCGTGTAGACCTCCGTCCAGGACACACCGCTCCCGCTACGCATGACCGCCACTTCCGGGGAAGCTGAGGTGCCGTAGACCCCGGCATGGCGCTCACGCTTTGGCTCTGTCCGCCGCCCAGAGAGGCGGAGTACCCACCAGCGGAAACCGTGGCCACCCCATCGGAGGGGAAGCCTCCCGCCAAGAAGGTGAGGGTGCCGGGACCATCGTTGTCACCGTCGCCATCACCGTCGGTAGTACCGCCATTGGGCCCTGGTGGCTACTGCAGCCCACACGTAGGGCAGGAGAAGTGCCCAGCGCAGGGCCTCCTCGGGAACCGGGTGGGTCAGGGGGTCGCTCCGGGGGACTACCGGGTGGCCCTCGAGGTCTGCCCGGACGGGGGCGCATGCGCCCGCACCCACCTCCCCGCGGGGGGAGGCACCTTCCGCCTGGAAGCCAGCCGGACCTACTGGCTCCTGGCCTTCCTGGACCGGGATGGGGACGGGGGCCTAGACCTGGACGAACCCCGCGCCAGCACCACCGCCACCGCGCCCGCCTCGGGCCTGGCGCTCTGGGTGCGGTGAGGGGCCGCTCCTTACTTCCTTTTCTTCCCCCTTTCCTTTTGTTGCTCCACCCACCCTGCCCCGCCAACCCTTAACCCTCATGGAGAGCAGTCTTGCGAGGTAGGGGTGGGGTGAGTTGACTTGTGTAGGACACGGTGTGGAGAGGGGATGCCAGGATAAAGAATGAGGGAGAAAGGATTTAGCAGTTTGGGGCGGGTGGGGGATGGGTGTATTATGGAGGGGAAGATGGCGGAGGAGAGGCTGGCCCTGGAGCCTTGGGACTTCCCAGATGAGCGGAAGCGGCTCGTGGGGGAGGCCCTGGCGCGGTGGGACGAGGGGGTCTTAGGGGACGGGGTGTGGGCCTTCCTGGTACGCACCCGCAAGAAGCCCGACCGGGAGGTGCCCCCCTTGGTGCGGGCCTTTGTCCGGTGGCTCGCCCTCCAGGGGAGGAGGTGGCCCGCCCTGGAGGCCGGGGAGATCCGCGCCTACCTTCTCTGGATCAAGGCGCACGGCTTCCCCGGGGGGACCAAGGGGCCTTTGGCCTGGAACACCGTGGAGCGGGCCCGGGGGGCTTTGGGCCATTTCCTCCGCTTCCTGGAGTGGGCCGGGCATCCCATGCCCCCCCATGTGGAGTATCCCCCGCGTTTCACCCCTTACGCCCTGAGCCGGAGGCCCCTCACGGAGGAAGAGTGGGGGCGCCTCTGGAGCTTGGCGGAGAGCTACACCCCCGCCTACTGGCGTCCCGTCCTCAAGGTCCTCCTGGTCCTGGTGGGGGAGGTGGGCCTCACCGCCAAGGAGGCGGTGGGCCTGTGGCGGGCGGACCTGCAGGGGGAGAGGCTTCTGGTGCGGGGGGAGCGGCTAAGGGAGGTCCCCCTCTCCCCTTGGGTCAAGGAGGTCCTGGAGGACTGGCTCCCCTTGCGGGACTACCTGGCGAGCCACCAGCCCCTCCCCTACCCTCACCTCCTCCTCTCCCCGGGGCCCAGGAAGGGCAAGGGGAAGCCCTTCACCTACGACGACGCCAAGTGGCTCCTCAAGGAGCTCGCCCGCCTGGCGGGAATGGCCGCCAAGGGCGACCGGGCCCGGGGGGATCTCCTCCACCGCCTAAGGTGGCGGGCCATCCGCAGGTACCTCCAGGCGGGGCATCCCAAGGAGAAGGTGGCCTACTGGACCGGGATGCGGAGCCTCCTCCTGCCAGGGTGGGGGGAGGGGTAGGACCTACCCTGCCTGACGCATTTGGGTCAGGTGCATAGCGCCTTGCTGCACCCCGACATTGACCGGGAGGAACGGCTAGGGGCTTTGCCCCTGGCGTGGTCCTGGCACCCCCTTCCTTTCCCCTAGATCCCTAACCACCCCAGAGGGGGCACACTCAGGAACACGACCGGTTGCGCTTCGGGGACAGTACTCCTGCCGTGGCGACAGAGCCTTCCCTATGTATCCGGAAGATATTTGGCCAGCTCTTTGTGTGCTTTTCTTATCTGATTTAGAACCGTTAGCGAGCACTCCACAAGCCGTTTATCCCTAGCGGTAACATCCTGACCGCAGCCGAGCTTTTCCCCGTGGAAGAGGTTATTTCGGACCGTGCGAATGTACCTGAATAAAACCCTGGCAGACCTTTCCCTACTGCGAGCCTCCTCCCACACAAGACGCCCCCCTCTGTCAACCTGACGCTTCGGAGGGTTATTAAAAAGGTAATCAACGGCTTCTTTGATTTTAGGGTCCCCATTTTGGAGAACAGAAGAGCCCACCTCCCTAGCGAATCTATCCCAGTCTACCTTAACGTCACGGTTTCCCCCCAAATAGTAGCCCATCTTCTTCAGCGCGCACTCAAACCGTGCAAATAGTTTGAAGAACTCGCAGGCCAGTTGGTCAAAATCACGCTCATGGGAAGCTCTGCGCACCGGACTGTTGCCCATGGATAGGATTATATAAGAAGAGGGTACGGGCACTCAGGGCCCCGTCCTCCTCCACGAGGCGGGAGAACCCCCTCCGGGTCCACAACGGCTAGGTCTTGGAGGAAGGCTTGGATTGCTCAGTCCGGCACCACCCCTTCCCCACCCCGCACGGGGTGGTATAAGGTGCGCAAGCAGGCGGCGATCGCTTTGGCGAGCTTGCGCTCAAAGGGAACGGGGGCGGCGGGAAGGATGATGCGCACAAGGTTTCTCATCTCGATGCGCACCACCAGGCCCAGGATCTGGTCCAGTCGGGTGGCGGTCCAGGCCAGAATGAGGACCACCTGGGCGGTGGGCATGCCCCCGTGGGTGTCGCGGCAGAAGAGGCCGGTTCCTCCCTTGGCGGCGGTGGCACCAGGAGGCGCACCTGCCCCTGGTCCCAGGCGCTTTTCACGCGCTTAAGCTGGCGTTCCGTTTCGTCGCCGGTGTAGAAGGCGAGGGCTTCCCCCGGTGGCTCCAGAACGCTTGCGCTAGGGCGGTGGGCAAAAGGAGGGCAAGGTGAAGCCCCTTGGGGACCGGGAGCATGTGGCGGTGTCGGGGGTTTAGCGGAATCCTCCCGTCCCAGGAGGAAGCCCAAGGAGGGCCTTGGGGAAGGCTTAGACCGTGTCGTTTAGCTTTTGGGCCAGGTAGGCCTCGAGGGCCCGGACCGTGGCCTTCACCTCCCTTTCCCTGGGGCGGGCCAGGAAGAGGCCTTGGTAGAGCCTCTCAAAGAGGTTGCCCTTTCCCTCGGCCAAGAGGGGGTAGAGGAGGAGGGAAAGGAGGGCGGAAGGCCCTATGGGGAGGAAGAGGGCGAAGAACGCCATGGGCCCGAAGAGGCGGGCGGGGATGAGGCTACCGCAGTAGGGGTGGAAGGGGTCCTTGGCGCGGAGGGCGGCCTCGAGGGCTTCCCCTTGGAGGGGCTTTCCCGCCTCCAAAAGCTCCTGGAGAAGCTGCACGCTCTGGTGCTCCAGGGTGTGCCAGCGGGCCTGGCCCGTCACCCGGTAGACCACCCCCAAGAGGGCGCTGGAGGCGAGGAAGAAAAGGGCCAGTTGCGGGGCCTCCACCCGCCAGGTCTGGAGGGCGCCGAAGAGGAGGATGAGGGCGAGGGGAAGGATGGCGGGGCTGAGGAGGTGCCCCAGGTAGGGCACCGAGCTGAGCCGGGCGTCCAGGGGGGCTAAGGGGTCCCGCTTTTCGGTGAGGCGGAACCCCTTCAGGCGCACCTCGAGGCGCTCCGCTTGGGCCGCTTGGGGCTCGGGGTAGATGGTGAGGAGGAAGCCACCCACATCGGCGAAGCCGGTGATCACGGGGCGCATGGATCTAGCCTAACGATAAACTGCGGGCTTCCGCTTGTCTTTTTGCCCCATAGGACTAAGGAAAGGCCGCCGCAAGCGTTCCCCGTGGCGTAGGACCGGAGGACCCTTTTGACGACACCTCGGACTGGAGTCCGAGGCCACCAGCTAAGGTGCGGCAAGGACCGTCCCCTTCCTGAACGCTCCGTCCAGACCGTGGCCAGGATGTTCCGCACGGCGGGCACATCCCCGTGGAGAAGTGGGACACCTTGGTGAGCCTTAGGCCCTACAAGCCCGCCTATGACCCGAAGCGGGCGGAGGCGGAGCTTAAGGCCATGGCGGGGAGGAAGCTGGACCCGAGGTTGGTCCAGCTCTTTTTGGCGATGCGTTCCACTAGGGAGGGGGTGAAGGAAGGGTGACGAGCAAGGATACGCTAGAGATCCTGCTAAACGCCCCGGAACTCCCGGAGGCGGAAGCGCGGGCCTTGGCCCGGGACCTGGAAGCGGTGGTGGCCCGGTACCTGCCGGGGCACCCGGTGCGGTTGCTCTCGGGGGTGGACGAGCGGGGGCGAAGTAAGCTATGAGCGTGCCTAGGCGTCCTCTCTATCAGCCAGAAAAGTTCCAGGGCCTACCCTGCTCGGCCCGCCTGGTCTGGTTCCATATCTGGGCCTTGGGGGAAGGTGAGTATTCGGCCCGCAAGCTCGCCGAAGATCTGGAGATGAGCCCCAGCATGGCGGCCCACGCCCTCAGACTTTTAGTTCAACGGGAGCTTCTTCAGGTGGTTCGCCCCCCCTCTGGCTCCCGGGGCGGCGTGTACCGGGTGGCCACGAGGCGCTCCAGCTAAACCACCACCCACCTTCTTTCCGGGTCCAGCTCCAGGACTTCCCCCCGCCACCGCACCGCCTCCCGGTCCGCCAACAGGTCCCGGACCCTCGAGGCCGTGGTGTGGAGCCTCTTGCGAACCTCCTCGCCGTCCTCCTCCCAGAGCCTCCGGCCCGCCTCCTGCCAGGGAAGGGGGCCCTCCGCCAGGAGGACCATCAGGTCAAAGGCCCTCCCTGACCCCTCCAAGGGCACCTCCCGCCGCCCCACCAGGAGCCGCTTTTCCCGTAGGAGAAGCTTCACCCCGGGCTTGTGTGGCCCTTTCCGGGCCCTGGGCAGGGTGAGGCCGTTGTCTTCCGCCAGGGCGAAAAGTTTGGGAAAGCCCAGAGCTTCCTCCATGAGGGGGTAAGCCCCTAACCCCCTGGCCTCCTCCAAGAGGGCCAGCGCCCCATCCGCTTTCCCTTCAAGACGGGCCAGCTCCGCCAGGACCGCGAGGGCCCGGGCCCGGGCCGGGGCGTGGGTGTCTAGGGCCTCGAGGCCCTCAAGGTCTGGTACAAGCGCCTCCTCAAGGGCTGAGGCCCTTCACGAACCGCCAGGCCTGGAGGAGCCCCAGAAAGGCCTCCGCCGCCTCCTCCAGGGGAACCTCCACCGGCTTAAGGCCGTCCCCCAGACAAAGGACCATGCCCCCCTCCACCGCCACCCCCTCCGCCTGGAGGGCCAAGGCGTAGGCGCCCACCTGGAGAAGGTGCTCCGGGTACACCCGGGAGGAGGTCTTCAGGTCCACCACCAAAAGCCGCCCCCCGAAGTGGGCCACCAGGTCCACCCGCCCGGCGTAGAGGTGTTCGGGGTGGAAGACCGCCTCCTCCCCCCGCGCCGCCCTTCCCCCATTGCCCTCCCACCACTCCACGAGGGCCTGGGCCATGCTCCGCAGGGGCTCCTCGGAAGGTAGGGAAAAAGGTTTGCCCTTCAAGTAGGCCTCCGCCCAGGCGTGGAAGTCCGAGCCCCGGCCCGCCGCCTTCTGGACCGCCTGGCGGTGGGCCTTGGCCGCCCCATCCAAGATCCGCCCCGCCTCTTCCTCCGTGATGACGAGGCCCGGGACCAGCTCTTCCCGCAGGTACTCCACCACCTGGCGAACCGCCCATTCGTGAAGGTTCTTGTTGAGGATGCCGGTGATTTGGGTAACGGAGGGGACGGGTCGCCAGTTCACCCCGTCCCGGGAAACCTCGTAGCCGCCCCCGTTCCGCTTATAGCGCAGGCGCCAGCCGCTGGGGTGGTCCTTGAACAGCCAGTCTTGATACATGGGCCCTCCTTGGGTTCTGTTATAGCGACGCTCTTATGCCGGCCCAAATTTCGCATATCCGGAAGGCTTGCCACTTACACACTACCCATTGTATAATTTTCCCATGAATAATCTGGAGTATCTCCTAGAGGCTTGGAAGGAAGCTCAAAGGACCATAACAGAGCTTGACAAATTGCTTATGCAGATAAGAAGCTTTGCAGTACTTGTGGCCACAGCGGTCGTGACTGCCGCCGCTACCCTAGGAAGCCGCGAGGACGGATTGAGGCTTATGGGGGGATTATTAATGAGCGCTGCTATTCCGTGGATTGCCATATACCTTTTAGACCGCTATTATTATCACATCTTGTTAGTGGGCGCTGTAAGCTTTGCAGAAGAAATTGAGAAAAAAACTTCCACACGTGAATCTTTCAACGAGGATTACCTTAAAAAATCGCAAAAATGCCGTGCCTGTCCCTTTTATGCCTGCAAGGTCGGGTCGTAGCAAAATAGCGCTTTTTTATGGAATACCTTTTCTGGCTATAGCCTGGTTTGGACCTTATTTGTACTTTGCAGATTACCGTACATATCTCTTTTTCATTCCTGCCCTTATTCTCGTGGTATTAGAAATATACAGAGGCAACGCCGAAATTACCAAAAGCGAGTGAACGATTGAGAATTCGTACCCTCCTCTCCTTAAGTCACCCGCCACTGGGGGGCGGACTGGAGGAGGGGGAGCAGGCCCCGCTCCTTGAGGAGGTGGGCCAGGAGGGCGCCGGGGCGGCGGATCTTGGTGGCAGTACCCCAGGAGGTGGCCAGGGCCTCCCGCACCCGGCCCAGCGCTCAGGCGAGAACCCGGAGGGCCCCGGAGTGGAGGCCATAGAGCTCGGCCCGCAAAGCGCCCCACAGGAGGAAGGCGTAGAAGCGGACGCTACCGGGGTCCCGGAACTCCTTGGCCAGGCCCAAGGCGAAGGCCTCTATGTTGGGGCCTCCTCTGCGACGTGAAGGCACATCTTCACCAACTAGGGTAATGACCTGGTCATAGGTCCATCCCCACGCGTGTGGGGACTACTGTGCGTTCATCTCTCCCATGGTACCATTCTCCGGTCCATCCCCACGCGTGTGGGGACTACTAGATGGCTTTCCGCTCGTGCTCCAGGGCCTCCGGTCCATCCCCACGCGTGTGGGGACTACCAGCCCTGGTCCGGCCATAAACCTGCACCCGCGGTCCATCCCCACGCGTGTGGGGACTACGCCTCCGCCAAGGCACGGGCCTCCGCTTGAAGCGGTCCATCCCCACGCGTGTGGGGACTACGAAGTCGGCCCCGGGGACTTTATTCGCCCTGATCGGTCCATCCCCACGCGTGTGGGGACTACGGCCTGGGCCTGGGCGGCGGTGTCGGCGGCGTTCGGTCCATCCCCACGCGTGTGGGGACTACGCCTTCACGCCCGGCGCTTTGCGCGCCCATATCGGTCCATCCCCACGCGTGTGGGGACTACGGCCCGCTCTACCCCACCGCAACCTCAACTCGCGGTCCATCCCCACGCGTGTGGGGACTACTCACGGCTCGCTCAAGGGCGGTGCAATCTCCGCGGTCCATCCCCACGCGTGTGGGGACTACGCAACCTCATGCGCGCCGGTTCGCTCTCCAGCAGGTCCATCCCCACGCGTGTGGGGACTACGAGCGTCAATGAGCCGGGAGGCCTCGCTTTTGCGGTCCATCCCCACGCGTGTGGGGACTACTCCGTGAGCTCCCGCCCCACGGGCCACTTGAACGGTCCATCCCCACGCGTGTGGGGACTACACTTGACCAGGACGGCAAAAACCCCGATTGACCCCCCTCTATGTGTCTTAAAAGGAGCCATTCCGAGATTTACTTGTCAAGCTCCCCGCGCAAGCCCTTAGTGAGGCGCACAAGCTTTTCGGCTTTGCGAATGGCCTCGGCGTTGCGCACCGTCACGAGGAGTATACCATCAAAGTCCCGGAGGAAGCGGTCCGTATACCCATGAAGCCTTAGCGCAAAACCTTGCTCGTTGTTGGTACGCCAAGCCATAGCGCACCGCCCATCCCCGGCACGTTCCACCACCTTAGCCCAAAGCAGCTCACGGACCGTAGCATTTACGCGCCCTACGAACACGCCCGTATCCAGCTCCAGAAGCCAACGGGTAAGCTCCCCTCTAAGGCTCCTCGGCACCCTCTCCAACACCATCACCACCATAGGCCACGCCCCCCTCCACCACCCCCTCCGGGTCCCAAAGACCACCGGGGTGGGTAGGGTCCGCCTCCTCGGACAGAAGGTCTTCGGGACCGAGTCCAGAGAAGAGGCCCAGAAGATCGTCCACCATGCGCTCAAGAAGCCTCCCCTCCTCTATTTGCTCCCGAAGGGTGCGGCGGACACGGCGCTCAACCTCCACTTCAGATTCCGCTACGGCGCGAAAGGCAGCGGGTATCAGGTATTCCGTTTTGTAGAGGTCAGCCACGTCGTAAACGAAGGAAAGAAGTTTTCCGGTATGGATAAACCCCAGAGAAGGGCTGAAACCTGCGCTCACGATGGCAGCGTGGGCAAGCCCATAGAGGTACGCTGCGCCAGAGGATAGGGCCCGGTTTACGGGGTCCGAGGCGGCCCAGTTGCGCCGGTCATAACTCCGGCCCTTCCAGGGAACACCGGTTTCCTGGCTCCAATGGGCGTAAGCGGTACGAACCCGAACCCCCTCGAGGCCCCGCACTTGCTCCAGGCTCAGATCCCGCGGAAGGGGCTCTGCAAAGCGCTTCTCGTAAAGCCGATAGACCACCTCCAGGTGCAACTTCGGGTCGGCCCAAGCTCTCGCCTGCCGCTCAAGGCGAAGGGCGCTTCGGATGTCGCCAAGTCCTTGGGCGTAAAAGCGGGCCACACCCTCCCCTACCCAACACACGGTGCAGCCGTTTCCCGCCAAGGCCCGTATGGCGGCGTGCGTGATGCGGGTGCCTGGCCCGAGGAAGAGGACGCCCAAAGCGGCCGCCGGAACAAGGGTCAAGCCCTCCTTGTCGTAAATGCCTATCCCCTGAGCCTCCTGCTCCACAAAGGCATGTTCCACGTAGAGGTACGAAAGGCCATCCCGGAACTTGGGAAGTTCCTTCAGGTTCCGGGTGTTGGGCACGGGAGGCATAAATCCCTTCAGGGGGCGAGGGAGAGGAGCCCTAGGCCCAAAGCCTTACCCGGACCGATACCCCGCTCCAAGGCGGCGCGGGCCCTTTCGGGATCCACCACCTCGAGGCGCCCCTCAAAAAGCACCGCTTGCACCTGTATCCTTGCGGTTTCGCCCTCCACTTTCCTCCGGGGCACGTCCAAAAAGGCGTCCTGTAGGATGCGCACCGCTGGCCCCTCTTCCCCGTATACCAAGCGAAACCCGCCCTCCGCTAACCGCCTCTCAAGCCAGGACACCTTCTCCCCGTACGTCTTGAGGGCGACCCGCTTGCCTATGCCCGCTATGCGCTTGCTGGGGTTCGCTCGCAAGCGGAACCGGAGCACTTGGCCTGGCCGGAAGACCGGGTTGAAGGGCTTTGGAGGATAGATGTCCGCATAGCCTTCCTCCAAGACGCTCCAATCGGGCTCCGTGAGCGTTTGCACCAAGACCACGGGACGCTCGTGGGTACGGGTGGGTTCCAAACGCCAAAGGAGGCGCTCCTTGCCCTCCTCGAGGGCCCGGGAGACTGCCCGGGAAAGGGTGCGGTGCATCTCGTAGGGGTTCGCCAGGTCCCGCCGGGCAGACTTGGACCGCAAGTCCAAGACGAGCTTACTAATCCACATGGACCCCCTCCCAAGCAGGCGGTCCCTTAGGAACCAACTCTCTGGGCAATATCCTCTCCTCCACGTAGCGGGCCCCAAAGCGGCGCTGGCTAAAGGGGGCCACGGGCTGGTCGTAGACCAAGCGGCCTTGGAGGGCCTCGAGGGCCAGCAAGAGGTCCTCCCGGGGCTCTCCCCTACCCAAGTAGGGATAACGGCGCAAAGCTTCCTCTAGAGGCTCCTCCCGGAGACCATCGGGCAGGTAAGGGGGTGGGCTCGGGAGATACCCCTTTCTTCCCAGGTAAAGGGGAAACCGTGGGTTCAGGAGAGCCCGATGGATCTGTTCCAAAAGGGGCTTATTACCTTCCACGCCGACCAAGAAAGCGGCGTCCGAGAGGAAGTAGCGCCAACTTTGGACATCCCGTTGGGCCTTGAGGCTAGCGGCCACCACGTTTTGGGCGGTCTGGTAATCCACTTTAAGCACGCCCTTTCGGTCCACCCGCACGCCTAGGCGCAAGGAGGCCAGGTCAGAGATATCCTCCGCCCGGTCCCGACCCAAGGCAGCGGCGAGAAGCCCTACCACCCCGCTTTTGGTGGGGTAAGGCCAGGTGTCCCGGTAGTCAAAGCGGCTTCGGGTTCCCCATGACTGCATCGGTCCCTGTAGCCGCAAGAGGAGGGTGGGCACGCTACACCTCCAAAAGCACCTTTAATGCGTCCTCTATCTGGTTGCGGAGCGTCGGCCAATCCTCTACGACGGGGAAACCCCCCAGGTTCGCTTCAGTAAGGTTAATGGCCCCCTTCCATTCGGGCCTTAAGGGTCCAAAGGCCCGGTCAAAGCGCTCCCATTCCCGCACCAAGGCCTCCACGGAGAGGGCGGAAAGCGCCCGGTCCTCCCTGGGCCGTATGGGCCGTTCAAAGGCCGTGGCGAGGTTCCGGGGAAGCCCTTCTCCTGCCCGGAAGGCTACGAAGAGCGGGGGGTTATGGGCGGCAAAGCTATTTTGCTTCCCTGAGGGCAAGGTGGAGGCAAAGGCCGCAAAGAAGGCGAGCGCTCCCTTAAGCGCCAATTCCTTATCGCCCTGGAGATTCTCCAAAAGCTTTTCCAAGTCCACCACGGCGTAGCGGTACAGGGTAGCGGAGTAAAACTCCACGTCCCCCATCATCCCGGCACCCGTGTCCTCCTTGGGGTTGAGGTCGTCCACGGCGGTATAGAAGTCAAATTCCCGGTCCACCTTGTGGGTGGAAAGGGCGTGAGCCACCTGGGCGGCGGCGTCCACCCCGAGCTCCGGCCGATCCGCCAGCATCCGGCCGAAAAGGGCCAGATCCACCGCCTTACCCCCGTCCAAAACCCGTTCCAGGGCCTTTTTGACCTCAGGACTCACGTCCGCCTTCTTCTTTCCCTTCACCTCGCCCAAAAGGGCCTCGAGGTTGGCCCGGATCGTTTCCGCCAAACGGTCTAGCTCCCGGTTTCCAAGGAAAAGGAGGTACTCGCTCACCCCCCCTTCCTTCACGCCAAACCCCAAGCTATTGAGAGCGTTCTCAATGGCTTGGCGCGCCTGCGCTTCGGGGATGTCCTGAAGACGCTCCAAAAGCGCATCCAACAGGCGCTTGGTGCGCACGGCGCGCTCCTCCGGGGCCAACAGGGGCCATTCTCCAAAAGCCACCCGCACCGCCCGCTTCTGCGCCTGGCTGGAGATGCGAGCGCGGCGGAACCCTCCGAAAAGGGCATCCTTAGGGCTTCCCGTGTCGTCTCGGTTCAGGTTGCTAGGGGCCACCGTCTGGATCACGTGCACTTCCAAAAGCTTCATCCCTCCACCTCCTCTTCTTTCAGGTCCTGTGGCTTTGCGCCGTAGTACTCCTTAGCCCAACGGGCCTGCACACGCCGGTTCTGGTGAAACCAGTCCAATAGATCGTCCAGAAGCCGGGCGAAGTCCAAACCTCCCTCCACCAACCCCACCGCCTGGCGGAGCCGGAAGGCTATCTGGTCGCGGTCGGCATCCAAGAGGGCCAAGAAGCGCTTCTCCACGCTTTTGGAATCCCGCTCCTTCGCCGCCTCCCAAAGGGCTTGCGCCAGACTCCGCCCGCCCTGGTGAGCGCCGTCCTTGAGGGCGAAAAGCCCCGCCACCAGGTAGTGGGCTTCCCGGGCCCACCCCTCCGCCTTCACGAAAGGTTCCACGTAAGGCATGGCGGGAGGGTACGTACCCAGGGGAAAGGCCAGACTCCGGCGCAACGCTGCCCGAGCAGGGGTCCACCTAGACCCCTTTTGCAAGGCGGAGAGCCACTCCACAAATGCGGTTCCCGTCACGCTTTCACCTCCTTAAGCGCCCCTAACACCATAGCCAACGCCCTTTCACCCGCCGCCAAAGCGGCCAGGTGCCGCCCCCCTGTGCCCACAAAGAGGCGGGTTGCCTCAAAGGCCCTTAGGGCCGCCCGGCGAAGCTCCTCACGCCAAGCTTCCAAGGCGTGAGGCTCACCCAGGGCATCTAGGAACTCCAGGAAGGCCAAATCCAGGCTCGCCCAATAACTGGGAAGCAGGGGCAGGGAGCGGACAAAGGCTTCCAGCTCCGAAGCGTCTTTGTCCCCTAGAACGCCCCGCGCCACCTGCCAAGCCACCGAGGTGAGCCCCTTGCCTAGATCCTCGGCTAGGCGCAAGGCTGTCACCAGCGCCAGGGCACCTCTTTCGTGAAGGATGGCCGAGGGCAGGGGGTAGACCTCCCGCCGCACATCCAGCACCTTGGCTTGGTCCGACACCTGGCCCAAAACCCTTAGCCGGTATTTCCTTCCCGTTTCCTCTCGGACGCCAATTGCATGCAGGAGCGTGGCGGGTGGCGTCCCCCCTTGGGCGGGAAGCATGGCGCTAAAATCGCGCCAAAAGCTCTTTTCCTCGCTCAGGCGAAGGGGGAAAATGTTGCCCTTAGCGTCTAGGCGGTAAGCCGCCATGGGGTCGCGGAAGGCCACCGCATCCGGCTCCACCCCGGGACCATACGCCATCCAGCGCACCCCTTTTCCGCCGTCCAAGAGAAGCACCCCGCGGCTCGGCCAGGTGTAGACCCGGGTAATGCCGGAGAGGGGCCACTTGGTAGCGGCGTTTTCCACGTCCCGCCGCCGTAAAGGAGGGTTCTCCCAAAAGGGCGCATCGCCTTTAGGATCGTAGGGTACCAGGTTCAAGACGAGGGTCTCAAAGAGAGTGTCCCCCGTGGGAAGGAATACGGCGGGACGGGCTAAAGGGGCGTCCTTACCTGCGGTCACACCGAGCCGTTTGAGTAGCCCGCCCAATGCGAAGCTTTGGTGCACCACGAGGGCTCGGGCCGCCTCAGCATAGGAGATTTCCGGCGGGTCCTGATCGGTGGTGTGGTCAAACAGGGTGGGGTTGTTGCCGCTGGCGAGCTCGGGGCGCAACTTGGTCCAAGGAAGGACATCCTCCACGGGAAGGTCGGCGATTTGGAAAAAGGGAGCTTGGGGGTGGAAGAGCCAAAAGCGCCCGTGGTATTGGTCCAGGTAAGCCTCGAGGGCCCCATGGTCAAAAGCTCCGCGGTCCAGGAGGTCCGCCCCATCCAGTGCGTCCTTCACTGGCGGTAGCGCCCGGTGGAGGATGGCGAGGAGAAGGCGGTGGAGAGCAGCTTCCTCCAGGGGGGAAGCGGTTTCAATGCGGGTGATACGGTGAGCCTGGAGAAGGGCCTCCCTTAAGCTTACCTCCCGCACCTGCCCTCCCTCAAGAACGGGGATCCACGGTTCCTCAAGCAAGTTAAACTTTTCCACCTTCTCACCTGTTCCCAGATTAACGCCCAATCCCGTCAGCTGTTGTCGGAAAGACGAACGTACACCACCCCGAGCTCGGGGTGAAGCTCCACGCGGAAAGCTCCCCTGCCCTCCCCGAACACCCGGCCCACCTCCAAGGGCCTAAGGGCGTGCAGGAGGCCGCTTTCGCTCCAGGACGCAGGGGGTCTTTCCCGAGAGAGCTCCTGGGGTATAGGAAAGCGCGAAAGGCGCACCGCACGCCGCCACAGGGCCACAGCCTCTTCCTTGGCAAGCTTGCCCTTAAGCCGGGCGGGCCGCCTTCCCTGGGGGTCCAAGTAGAGCGTTTCCCCTATCCGGTAAAGGGGAACCACGGCCACGCTGGGCTCCCCGAGGCGGGTGAGGAGGCGCTGGGTTTGGGGGCTCTCTGCCTCATCGTCTAGGCGGAAGCCTGCGGCGAGGTGGGCCGCGTCCCCTTCCCGGGTGAGCTTCGCCGGGTCGGAAAGCGCCACGTTCTTGGCGGTTTCCGCCTCCTTTAGCCAACGCTCCGATAGACGCCGATGGCTTTCTTGCGCCCGCTTTTGGAGTTCTGCAGGGAAAGCTTCGGGCTTTCGCTCGTACACCTCTTCCAAGAGGGCCTCGAGGTCCTGCGGAAACCGGAGCGCATCCCGGCCTTGCAAGGAAACCCAGGTGGAGAGGAGGACGTACTCCTCGTAAACCCGGTCCCAGTAGAGGTCGCCGCCGAAGCGGGGCTCCTCCAGGCCGCCCACCCAAAGCTGGGGTTTCCCGTGGTGCGGAGGGCGAGGCCTCTTGTGGCGGTGAAGCCTCCCCGCCCGCTGGAAAAGGAGGTCCACGGGGGCCAGGTCGCTGTAAAGGAGGTCAAAGTCCAGGTCCAGGCTCTGCTCGGCCACCTGGGTGGCCACGAGGATCGCCCGCTCGGGCCTGGGCCCCCGCTTTCCAAAAAGCGCCAGGGCCACCGTCTCCCGTAAGGCCCTTTCCTCGGCGGGGAAGCGGGCGTGGAGGAGGAATACCAGGGTCCCGTCGGGAAGAGCCTTGCCCACCACTTCTTCAGCCTTTTCCTGCCGCACCTGCCATAGCTCCATCCACGGGCCTTCCGCCGCCGGGGGGCCGAAGCGGCCCAATAAATCCCCCAACGTGAGGGGCTTGCCCTCGCCCAAGGCCAGGTAGAGGGCCTGGGCCCGGTCCACGGTGTTTACCACCGCACCCAAAGCCCCGGGTAGCGCCGCACGGAGGTCCTTTGCCAGGGCTTCGGGTTTCACAGGAGCGCTTCGCAGGGCCACCGTCCTTTCAGGGTAGGGTAGGCTTTTCCCCCCAAGAAACCGCTCGCCGAAAACGGCCAACCGGGGATAAGGAGGAAGCCCCTCCCCCGATACCCCCCACGCCGCCAGGAGCGCCTCCCGCTTGGCCTTGGGGAGCGTGGCGGTCATGAGGATGACGCTGGAGCCTAGGGACTTGAGCCAGCGGAGAAGGCCCTCGAGGAGGCCCGAGGTGTAGGTGTCGTAGGCGTGGACCTCGTCCAGCACCACCACTCGGTTCATGAGACCCCAAAGCCGCACGAAGTGGTGTTTGACCGTGAGCACCCCCAGGAGCGCCTGGTCCAAGGTTCCGACCCCGTGGGGAGAGAGCATGGCCCGCTTCTTGGCGGAAAACCAAGCGGATGCGGAAACGCTTGCTTGCCCATCATCCTCATACACTTGGGCCGGGTGGGCGCGTTCCAAGAGGTCCTCGTAAAGGGGATTCAGCATGGCCGTGCCGTGTTGGAGCTGGAGGTCCAGGGGCCCCACCCCCAAGCTCTCCAAGAAGGCCCGCACCCGGGGGAAAAGGCCGTTGGCCGTGGCCTGGGTGGGCAGGGCCATGTAAAGGCCGCGGTGGCTCAGGCGCTCCACCAGAAGGTGATAGGCGTACAAAGCCGCCTCGGTCTTGCCCATGCCCATGGGAGCCTCCACGAGGAGCAAAATGGGTTCCTGTGTGCCTTCCAAAAGCAGGGGGATACCCCTTTGAAGCTCGTTGGGGGGGAAGGTAAAGATCTGGGCGAAGTCCCTTCGCTCTACCGCCCCTGGCCTGCGCCACCCCACCCGGTCCAACGCCTTTTCCGCTAGCTCCAAGGCTTCTCTCCAATAATCAGGCCCCGTAGGATCCCGGCCATAGGGGAAGAAGCCTGGGTCGGAGGCAATCCAATCGGCGAAGGAAGTCAGGGCCATAACCCGCAGCACCGCCTGGGGCGAAACGTCTTGGATCTCCGGCGCACGGACCCCGATCGCCTGATAAAGGCGCTCTACGAGCCACTTCCGCGCTCCTGCCCAGGCCGGGGGCTCCGCTTCCATGTGAAGGCGCGCCAGATCAACTTCATCCTTCCGAGCGGGAAACCCGTGATGGGCCCCAAGCGCCCACGCCAACTTGGAAGCGGCCCTCCGCCCAACCCCAAAGGCACGCAGGGACTCCCGCACGTAAAGCTCGGTCAAAACGCCGTGCGCCACCCAGGAAGCCTTTTCCTCCACCAACCCCTTGTTCCAGGTAAGCCCAGACTCCCAAACCCTTGCGGCCCCCTCCGCCCAGGCGGCTTGGAAAACGGGGCTGGCCTTGCCCAGGTCGTGGAGTCCCGTAAGGAAGGCCACCCAGGCTACCGCCTCCTCCGGCTTCAGGCCAAAGTCCTGGGCATAGAGACAAAGGGTACGGTGAGGCTCGCGGAAAAGAATGGCTTGGGCTACGGCTGCGGCGTCAAGCATGTGTCCTAAAAGGGGGTGGTAAGGGTTCCCGCTTTTCGCCCAAAGGACTAATGCGGCGTCGGCAATGTCCACGCCCATCTTCCTCCTTTTAAACCGGGGAACCGACAGGGGTTGCCGCCTTTTCCAAGACCTTCCGCGCCTCTTCTAACCAAAGGGCCCGGAGCTCAGCCGGGGCCAAAACCTCCACACGGGGGCCAAAGCTTTGGATCCAGGCCAAAACCTCCCACGGCACGCCGCCTTTAAAAGGAGCCGCCTTCACCCGCGCCAGAAGCCCCCCATCGGGGAGTTCCCGTTCAATCTCCAAGCCGGGGTAGTCCCCTTCCAAAACGCGCCATGCCGCCTCGGGGGCGAAGCGAAGGCGAATATCCACCACTTCCCCCCGTATTCCCACCACGCCCCAGGCTTGGCGGAAGTAGAGGCTCGGGTCAAAGTCTTCGGGAAGCGCATAGCTTTCATCCAGCAAACGGGCATTGCGCATGCGGGAAAGCTTGAAGGTGAGGATAGAGCGATGATAGCTACGCTCGTAGCCCACGGCGTAGAGTCCCAAGTTGGTGCGGTTCGCTTCCAGAAAATAGACCAGGAGCTCCTTAGGGCGCCAGTTCTTGGAGCCACCAGACCGGTACTCAAAAGCAAGCACTCGCCGCTCCAGAAGCGCCCGAGCTACCATTTCCAAGTTCCGGCTGTCACCCCTACGCTCGCTCAGGCCCGCGGCGCTCTTCAGGAGAAGGTTTCGCAAGGGTTCGGGAAGCATGCGTGCAAGCTTTTCCAAAGCCGCTCCGTACTGCCGAGTAGGCGCTTGATGGTATAGGAGACGGCCTGCAGCGAAGAGGGCTAAGGCCTCCACGGGATGGAGGGCGGGAGGGCGGTCGGGTATACGGTAAACACCACGCCCCACCCGCTCCACCGGGTAGCCTTGAAGGGAGAGGGCCTCGAGGTCCCGCTCCACCGTGCGCTCGCTCACCCCGAAGTGGCGGGCCAACTCGGAAACCCGATAAGGTCTGAGGCGAAGCCGGTCCACCATATCCAGAAGACGCGCGCTTTTGGGCAGGCTTGCCATTGCCTCAAAAGTTTACTCCCTTTCCGCCCCAGGGCGTGGTATTATGCACTAGGCTGGGCCACGAATCGGCATGCCCATTGGCTAGGCGGATAACCGAGCCCAGTAGGGAGCTTGACAACCTACCCTTTTCCGGCCATCTTTTGGGAGCATTCCCAATATGACACTTAGCGGGGGGTCAGCGGCCATTTTTGTCGTCTGGGTCATGTGTAGTCCCCACGCACGTGGGGATGGACCGTAGGGGGGTGCCTATGCCTTGGGCCAGAAACCGTAGTCCCCACGCACGTGGGGATGGACCGGCATCTTCCAGGTTGACGCTTACGGGGATGTAGTAGTCCCCACGCACGTGGGGATGGACCGCGCCTTCTTCCTCTGGGACGCTGTGGAGGGTTGTAGTCCCCACGCACGTGGGGATGGACCGCTCCGCGTGGTAGCGGATGGGCGCGTCCTCTAGTAGTCCCCACGCACGTGGGGATGGACCGGTGGCCTTTTGGTGCTCAAGCCTTACCGGAGGGTAGTCCCCACGCACGTGGGGATGGACCGGCCTTCCACTTCCTTGATGGCGAAGAGAACCAGTAGTCCCCACGCACGTGGGGATGGACCGTGCTCGCATTCGGGTAGAGGTTAGGGCGTCCGTAGTCCCCACGCACGTGGGGATGGACCGCGGTTGGTACTGAGGACGGCCGAGAACATTGAGTAGTCCCCACGCACGTGGGGATGGACCGGAGGCCCACCATTCCTGCTCCTCCGGCTCCAGTAGTCCCCACGCACGTGGGGATGGACCGTTCCGGGACCGGCCCGGGGCCGCCATGAGCCGGTAGTCCCCACGCACGTGGGGATGGACCGGAGTTGCCCTATAGCGGCATAGAGAGGGTCATTGTAGTCCCCACGCACGTGGGGATGGACCGCTCGGCCCGTAGCTCCTGGAGGCGCTTACGCAGTAGTCCCCACGCACGTGGGGATGGACCTCATAGGGCTCAGGAGTAGGCGGGGGGGCGGGGGTAGTCCCCACGCACGTGGGGATGGACCGCCGTCGGGGGCGGCGTTTGGTGGTCGCGATTTGTAGTCCCCACGCACGTGGGGATGGACCGCGGAGGCGGAGGCGGAAGCAGAAAAGACGCTGTAGTCCCCACGCACGTGGGGATGGACCTCATCAAGCCCGTGAGCAAGGCGGGTGGGAGTCGTAGTCCCCACGCACGTGGGGATGGACCGGTTATAGGTTCTGTCCCATACGATGATGTCAAGTAGTCCCCACGCACGTGGGGATGGACCGGCTTGAAGCCATTCAGACCACTTGACCCACCTGTAGTCCCCACGCACGTGGGGATGGACCGGAGTGAGCTCCCCAGCGATAGGATAGGTAACAGTAGTCCCCACGCACGTGGGGATGGACCGTTCACGCCAAAACCGACGCCCAAGCGTACTGCGTAGTCCCCACGCACGTGGGGATGGACCTCTTCTTCCCCATATCTCACCTCATGCGGGTTCGTAGTCCCCACGCACGTGGGGATGGACCGTTCGCGCGCTTTGCAGAAAACCCCCATGAAGCCGTAGTCCCCACGCACGTGGGGATGGACCAGCTCTTGTGCAACGGGGGCTATGTGATGCTAGTAGTCCCCACGCACGTGGGGATGGACCGGGCTCAGGGTGCGGCCCAGGTAGTAAACGCCAGTAGTCCCCACGCACGTGGGGATGGACCGTTTTGCCGTGCGATTTCCTACGCATGACCCCTGTAGTCCCCACGCACGTGGGGATGGACCGACCTTGAGGGCGGGGGTGGGGGCATCAGTAGAGTAGTCCCCACGCACGTGGGGATGGACCAGAGTTACGTGGAGGGTCCGCACCCCCTGGGGGCTCACCCAAATCAAGCCGTCCCTCCCCGGAGCCAGGGCGTCCACCACCTCCCGAACCAGGCCGTGGTGGGCTCCAGAACTTCCGGCGTCTTCATGGCTTCCTTGGCCGAGGGCGAAGTCCCATGCCCTAGGGAGCCCTCGAGGGCGGTCCGGGGCTACCCCCTGAGGAGGAAGGGCGGTCTAGGGTGAGGGGCCTCGAGGGCGCCAAGCGGAACACCATTAGCAACGATTGGTATGACCGCGCGTGCCCGCTCATGCACGCCTACCTCCTTGGGCGAGGATAAGAAGGGGAAAGGGGGAGGTGATTGGCAACATCTGGTATGACCGGGCATGCACGCGAGCGCTCGCGAGCACCTGCGTACATCCCCGGGCAAGAGAAGAACCCCGGGAGGATAAGGGTGTCTCCTAGGTTGCTGGGAAGCTCACACCCGGACGGAGCCCATCCCGCTCCCACCCACACCCGCCTCACCCCAGACCTTCTGCCTTGGCCACTTCCGCCTACCCCCCGTCCGCCGTCCAAAAAGAAGGCTCCTGGAGGTGCAACCCGCCCACATGGGCCACCACAAGGGCGGTGGCAAGGTGTAGGGCGTCTTAAGCCCAGAGCTTGTGGCGCAAGAGCAAGGGCAACCCCTGGCGCAAGGCTTTCCGCAACACCTCCGGTAAATCCGCCACCGGCAGGAGATCGTGCCAGAGGTACTTGGAGCTGAGCCCAAGCCCCTGAGCGAAGGCCCAGAAAGCGGTCCAGTTCAGGCAGGTAGGACACGCATGATCTGCCTCTCCCCTTCCCGCACTGCTGCCTCCAGAACCGGCTCGTACACTTCCCAAGCGCTCCGCTTCACGGGGCCACCCTACCCCATCCCCTTGGTTCCCGTCCAACGGAAATTCTACCCCCGTTTCCTGAGGGTGGAAAGGAGATACTCTTTGGCACCTCAAAACTTGTACTTATACACCCGGAGGATACTTATCCACCGTGGCCCCTTGAAAAGGGCTCTTCGTTTCTCGTCTGATGGCGGGTACCATGCCCACAGCCCAACCCGTACCCCCGGCCATCCTGGCAAGCGCCCATCTGCGGGCGCTCCTCAAAGCCTTCTCCACGGCGAAGCAGATCGGGAGGCGGCGAGAGGGCTCCTTCCTGAGCTGGTGGCCCGGGTCTCCATGCGGGAGCTCTCGCTTCTCAAGCTCTAGCCTCCCCCTCAGGGGGCAGGGGTGGGGGATGGGTGTTTGTGCGGGATATACGAGAGGTGCAAGTTGAAGTGCTGCCCCAAATTTGGACCACCCCAAGAGAGAGGCCAAGGGGTGTAG
>NZ_JAKTNT010000027.1 GCF_022760925.1 Thermus hydrothermalis
TGAGGGTGGGCGGACCGTGGGTGCCGGCGTGGTCACCAAAATCCTGGAGTGAGGTGAGGCATGCCCAAGATCCGCATCAAGCTTCGGGGCTTTGACCACAAGACCCTGGACGCCTCGGCCCAGAAGATCGTGGAGGCCGCGCGGCGCTCGGGGGCGCAGGTCTCGGGCCCCGTACCGTTGCCTACCCGGGTGCGGCGCTTCACCGTGATCCGGGGTCCTTTCAAGCACAAGGACTCCCGGGAGCACTTTGAGCTCCGCACCCACAACCGCCTGGTGGACATCCTGAACCCCAACCGCAAGACCATTGAGAGCCTCATGAACCTGGACCTGCCCACCGGTGTGGAGATCGAGATCAAGACCGTGGGAGGTGGCAAGTGAAGGGCATCCTGGGCACGAAGGTGGGCATGACCCGGATCTACAAGGACGACCGGGCTGTTCCCGTCACCGTGATCCTGGCCGGGCCCTGCCCCGTGGTACAGCGGCGTACCCCGGAGAAGGACGGGTACCTAGCGGTCCAGCTGGGGTTTCTGCCCCAGAAGCCCAAGCGGGTCAACCGGCCCATGAAGGGCCACTTCGCCAAGGCGGGGGTGGCCCCGGTGCGGATCCTCAAGGAGATTCGGGACTTCAACCCCGAGGGCGACGTGGTGACCGTGGAGATCTTTAAGCCGGGGGAGCGGGTGGACGTCACCGGCACCTCCAAGGGCCGGGGCACCGCCGGCGTGATGAAGCGCTGGAACTTTGCCGGTGGGCCGGACTCCCACGGTGCCCACAAGATCCACCGCCATCCGGGCTCCATCGGTAACCGCAAGACCCCGGGCCGGGTGTACAAGGGCAAGCGCATGGCCGGCCACTACGGCGCCGAGCGGGTCACGGTGATGAACCTCGAGGTGGTGGACGTCATCCCCGAGGAAAACCTCCTCTTGGTCAAGGGCGCAGTTCCAGGGCCCAACGGCGGCCTCCTGGTGGTGCGCGAGACCAAGAAGGTGGCCAAGTGAAGGCAGGTAAGGAGGACATGGTGTACCAGATCCCTGTGCTCTCCTCTTCCGGCAAGCGGGAGCTTGCCGCTGACCTCCCCGCCGAGGTCAACCCCCACCTTCTCTGGGAGGTGGTGCGCTGGCAGCTGGCGAGCCGCCGCCGGGGCACCGCCAGCACCAAGACCCGGGGTGAGGTGGCTTACTCCGGCCGCAAGATCTACCCCCAGAAGCACACGGGCCGCGCCCGCCACGGGGATATCGGGGCGCCCATCTTCGTGGGCGGTGGCACGGTCTTTGGGCCCAAGCCTCGGGATTACAGCTACACCCTGCCCAAGAAGGTCCGGAAGGCGGGGCTAGCCATGGCCGTGGCCGACCGGGCCCGGGAGGGGAAGCTCCTTTTGGTGGAGGACTTCGCCGGGGTCAACGGCAAGACCAAGGAGTTCTTGGCCTGGGCTAAGGCGGCAGGCCTGGACGGCTCGGAAACCGTGCTCTTGGTGGCGGAAAGCGAGGTGGTGCGCCGCGCCGCCCGCAACCTGCCCTGGGTGGTTACCCTGGCCCCCGAGGGGTTGAACGTCTACGATATCCTGCGCACCGAGCGGCTCGTCATGGACCTGAAGGCCTGGGAGGCTTTTCAGGCCCGCTTGGGAGGTGAGGCGTGAAGACCGCTTACGACGTGATCCTCGCCCCCGTCCTCTCGGAGAAGGCGTACGCCGGTTTCGCCGAGGGCAAGTACACCTTCTGGGTCCACCCCAAGGCCACCAAGACCGAGATCAAGAATGCGGTGGAGGAGGCCTTTAAGGTGAAGGTGGTGAGGGTCAACACCCTTAGGGTTCGGGGCAAGAAGAAGCGCCTGGGCCGTTACCTGGGCAAGCGCCCCGACCGCAAAAAGGCCATTGTCCAGGTGGCCTCCGGGCAGAAGATTGAGGCCTTGGAGGGCCTCATCTAGACCTGGCCGGGTGGGGTGCCTGGCCCCGATCCGGCAAGGAGGATAGCGAATGGCAGTCAAGAAGTTCAAACCCTACACGCCAAGCCGCCGTTTCATGACGGTGGCGGATTTCTCCGAGATCACCAAGACCGAGCCGGAGAAGTCCTTGGTCAAGCCCCTGAAGAAGACCGGGGGGCGCAACAACCAGGGGCGCATTACCGTGCGCTTCCGGGGCGGCGGCCACAAGCGGCTTTACCGCATTGTGGACTTCAAGCGCTGGGACAAGGCGGGCATCCCCGCCAAGGTGGCGGCCATTGAGTACGACCCCAACCGCTCCGCCCGCATTGCCCTCCTCCACTACGTTGACGGGGAAAAGCGCTACATCATCGCCCCCGAGGGCCTACAGGTGGGCCAGCAGGTGATGGCCGGTCCCGATGCCCCTATCCAGGTGGGCAACGCCCTCCCCTTGCGCTTCATTCCCGTGGGTACCGTGGTTCACGCCGTGGAGCTGGAGCCCAAGAAAGGGGCCAAGCTGGCCCGCTCCGCCGGCACCAGCGCCCAGATCCAGGGCCGGGAAGGGGACTACGTGATCCTGCGCCTTCCTTCCGGGGAGCTCCGCAAGGTGCACGGCGAGTGCTACGCCACCGTCGGGGCCGTGGGCAACGCCGACCACAAGAACATCGTCCTGGGCAAGGCGGGGCGTAGCCGTTGGCTTGGGCGCAAGCCCCACGTGCGCGGCGCCGCCATGAACCCGGTGGACCACCCCCACGGCGGTGGCGAGGGCCGGGCGCCCAGGGGCCGTCCGCCCGCTTCCCCCTGGGGCTGGCAGACCAAGGGCCTTAAGACGAGGAAGCGGCGCAAGCCTTCCAGCCGCTTCATCCTGGCCCGGCGGAAGAAGTGAGGTGAGCCATGCCGCGTAGCTTGAAGAAGGGCGTTTTCGTAGACGACCATCTCCTGGAAAAGATCCTGGAGCTCAACGCCAAGGGGGAGAAGCGGCTCATCAAGACCTGGAGCCGCCGCTCCACCATCGTTCCCGAGATGGTGGGGCATACCATTGCGGTTTACAACGGCAAGCAGCACGTGCCCGTCTACATCACCGAGAACATGGTGGGGCACAAGCTGGGTGAGTTCGCCCCTACCCGCACCTACCGGGGGCACGGCAAAGAGGCCAAGGCCACCAAGAAGAAGTAGCCATGGAAGCGAAAGCCATTGCCCGTTACGTGCGCATCGCCCCCAGGAAGGTCCGGCTCGTGGTGGACCTGATCCGGGGGAAGAGCCTCGAGGAGGCCCGCGCCATCCTGCGCTACACCCACAAGCGGGGCGCTTACCACGTGGCCAAGGTGCTGGAGTCCGCCGCCGCCAATGCGGTGCACAACCACAACATGCTGGAAGACCGGCTCTACGTGAAGGCGGCCTTCGTGGACGAGGGGCCCGCCTTGAAGCGGGTGCTTCCCCGGGCCCGGGGCCGGGCGGACATCATGAAGAAGAAGACCAGCCACATCACGGTGATCTTGGGGGAGAAGCATGGGAAATAAAATCCACCCCATCGGGTTCCGGCTCGGCATCACCCGGGACTGGGAGTCCCGTTGGTACGCAGGGAAGAAGCAGTACCGCCACCTCCTTTGGGAGGACCAGCAGATCCGCGAGGTCCTCACCAAGGAGCTCTACCCGGCAGGGCTTGCCCGCATTGACATTGAGCGGGCGGCGGACAACGTGGCGGTGACCGTGCACGTGGCCAAGCCCGGTGTGGTCATCGGCCGGGGCGGGGAGAAGATCAAGGTCCTGCGGGACACCCTGTCCAAGATGACGGGGAAGAACGTGGCCCTGAACGTCCAGGAGATCCAAAACCCCAACCTCTCCGCTCCCCTGGTGGCCCAGCGGGTGGCGGAGCAGATTGAGCGCCGCTTCGCCGTGCGCCGGGCCATCAAGCAGGCGGTGCAGCGGGTCATGGAAGCGGGGGCCAAGGGGGCTAAGGTGATCGTCTCCGGGCGCATCGGTGGGGCGGAGCAGGCCCGCACCGAGTGGGCCGCCGAGGGCCGGGTGCCCCTTAACACCTTGCGTGCTAATATAGACTACGGCTTCGCTTTGGCCCGCACCACCTACGGGGTGCTGGGGGTCAAGGCGTATGTCTTCTTGGGCGAGGTGATCGGCGGCCAGAAGGCCAAGGCCCGGGCCGAGGGCCCCAAGGGTGAGGAGAAGCCTCGCCGCCGCCGCCCCGCCGTGCGGGTGAAGAAGGAGGAGTAGGCCATGTTGATGCCCAGGCGCATGAAGTACCGCAAGCAGCAGCGGGGCCGCCTGAAAGGGGCCACCAAGGGGGGCGATTACGTGGCTTTCGGGGACTACGGCCTGGTGGCCCTGGAGCCCGCCTGGATCACCTCCCAGCAGATTGAGGCGGCCCGTGTGGCCATGGTGCGCCACTTCCGCCGCGGGGGGAAGATCTTCATCCGCATCTTCCCCGATAAGCCCTACACCAAGAAGCCCCTGGAGGTGCGGATGGGTAAGGGTAAGGGCAACGTGGAGGGGTACGTGGCGGTGGTGAAACCGGGCCGGGTGATGTTTGAGGTGGCGGGGGTAACCGAGGAGCAGGCCCTCGAGGCCCTGCGCATCGCCGGACACAAGCTTCCCATCAAGACCAAGATCGTGCGGAGGGACGCCTACGATGAAGCTCAGTGAGGTAAAGAAGGAGCTGGAGGAGGCCCGCAAGCTCTCCCCGGTGGAGCTGGAGAAGCTCATCCGGAAGAAGAAGCAGGAGCTGATGGAGCTTCGCTTCCAGGCCTCCATCGGCCAGCTTTCCCAGAACCATAGGATCCGGGAAATCCGCAAGTCCATTGCCCGGCTCCTCACGGTGCTGAACGAGAAGAGGAGGGCCAATGCCTAAGAAGGTGCTTACCGGGGTGGTGGTGAGCGACAAGATGCAGAAGACCGTCACGGTCTTGGTGGAGCGCCAGTTCCCCCACCCCCTCTACGGCAAGGTGATCAAGCGCTCCAAGAAGTACCTGGCCCACGACCCCGAGGAGCGGTACAAGGTGGGGGACGTGGTGGAGATCGTGGAGGCCCGCCCCATCTCCAAGCGCAAGCGCTTTAGGGTGCTCCGCCTTTTGGAGAGCGGGCGGCTAGACCTGGTGGAGAAGTACGAGGTCCGTCGCCAGAACTACGCCAGCCTTTCCAAGCGGGGAGGTAAGGCATGATCCAGCCCCAGACCTACCTGGAGGTGGCCGACAACACCGGGGCCCGCAAGATCATGTGCATCCGCGTCCTGAAGGGCTCCAACGCCAAGTACGCTACCGTGGGGGACATCATCGTGGCCAGCGTCAAGGAGGCCATCCCCCGCGGGGCGGTGAAGGAAGGGGATGTGGTGAAGGCGGTGGTGGTGCGCACCAAGAAGGAGGTCAAGCGCCCCGATGGCTCGGCCATCCGCTTTGACGACAACGCCGCCGTCATCATCAACAACCAGCTGGAGCCCCGCGGCACCCGCGTCTTCGGCCCCGTGGCGAGGGAACTCCGCGAGAAGGGCTTCATGAAGATCGTTTCCCTGGCGCCGGAGGTGCTCTGATGCAGACCAAGGTGCACGTGAAGAAGGGGGACACCGTGCTGGTGGCCTCCGGCAAGTACAAGGGCCGCGTGGGCAAGGTAAAGGCGGTGTTGCCCAAGCGGCAGGCGGTCATCGTGGAAGGGGTGAATATCGTCAAGAAGGCGGTGCGGGTGAGCCCCCAGTACCCCCAGGGCGGGTTCGTGGAGCAGGAGGCTCCCTTGCACGCCTCCAAGGTGCGCCCCATCTGCCCCGCCTGCGGCAAGCCCACCCGGGTGCGCAAGAAGTTCCTGGAAGATGGGCGGAAAATCCGGACCTGCGCTAAGTGCGGCGGGTCCTTGGATGTGGAGGAGTAGCATGCCTCTGGACGTTGCCCTGAAGAGGAAATACTACGAAGAGGTGCGGCCCGAGCTCATCCGCCGCTTCGGCTACCAGAACATCTGGGAGGTTCCCAGGCTCGTCAAGGTGGTGGTGAACCAGGGCTTGGGCGAGGCCAAGGAGGACGCCCGCATCCTGGAGAAGGCGGCCAAGGAGCTTTCCCTCATCACCGGCCAGAAGCCGGCGGTGACCCGGGCCAAGAAGTCCATCTCCAACTTCAAGCTCCGTAAGGGCATGCCCATCGGCCTCCGGGTGACGTTGCGGAGGGACCGGATGTGGATTTTCTTGGAGAAGCTCCTCAACGTGGCCCTTCCCCGCATCCGCGACTTCCGGGGCTTGAGCCCCACCAGCTTTGACGGGCGGGGCAACTACAACCTGGGCCTTAAGGAGCAGCTCATCTTCCCCGAGATCACCTACGACATGGTGGACGCCCTGAGGGGGATGGACATCGCGGTGGTCACCACCGCCAAGACCGACGAGGAGGCCAAGGCCCTTTTGGAGCTCTTGGGCTTCCCCTTCCGCAAGTGAGGCGAGCATGGCGAGAAAGGCGCTGATTGAGAAGGCCAAGCGGACCCCCAAGTTCAAGGTGCGGGCCTACACCCGTTGTATGCGGTGCGGGAGGGCCAGGAGCGTCTACCGCTACTTCGGTCTTTGCCGGATCTGCCTGCGGGAGTTGGCCCACAAGGGGCAGCTTCCCGGGGTGAAGAAGGCCAGCTGGTAGGCCGTGGCCGGTCGGGGGGGTTCCCTCGAGACCGCATGGTCCAGGAGTGAGGTAAAAGGAGAGAGGAAATGCTGACGGACCCCATTGCCGACATGCTGACCCGGATACGGAACGCCACCCGGGTCTACAAGGAGAGCACCGAGGTGCCCGCCTCCCGCTTCAAGGAGGAGATCCTCAAGATCTTGGCGCGGGAGGGCTTCATCAAGGGGTACGAGCGGGTGGAGGTGGACGGCAAGCCCGTGCTCCGCATCTACCTAAAGTACGGCCCTCGGCGTCCCGGGCTTGACCCCCGCCCTGAACAGGTCATCAAGCACATCCGGCGCATCAGCCGTCCGGGGCGGCGGGTCTACGTAGGGGTGAAGGAGATCCCCCGCGTGCGCCGGGGTCTAGGGATTGCCATCTTGTCCACGCCCAAAGGGGTGCTCACCGACCGGGAGGCCCGGAAGCTGGGCGTGGGCGGCGAACTGATCTGCGAGGTGTGGTGATGTCTAGGATTGGCCGGCTTCCCATTCCCCTGCCCAAGGGGGTTAGCGTGGAGGTGGCCCCGGGCCTGGTCAAGGTCAAGGGCCCCAAGGGCGAGCTTTCCGTGGCCATTTCCCCCGAGATGCGGGTGGTGGTGGAGGAGGGCGTGGTTCGGGTGGAGCGCCCCTCCGACGAGCGGCGCCACCGGAGCTTGCATGGCCTGACCCGCACCCTCATCGCCAACGCGGTGAAGGGGGTGTCCGAGGGGTACGCCAAGGAGCTCCTCATCAAGGGCATCGGTTACCGGGCGCGGCTTGTGGGCCGGGCGGTGGAGCTTTCCGTGGGCTATAGCCACCCCGTGGTGGTGGAGCCCCCGGAGGGGATCACCCTCGAGGTACCCGAACCCACCAGGATCCGGGTGGTGGGCATTGACAAGCAGCGGGTGGGCCAGGTGGCCGCCGACATCCGGGCCATCAAGAAGCCCAGCGCCTACCACGAAAAGGGCATCTACTACGCGGGCGAGCCCGTCCGCCTTAAGCCCGGCAAGGCCGGGGCCAAGAAGTAGGGGGGATTATGGCACGGCTTACCGCATACGAGCGCCGCAAGTTCCGGGTACGCAACCGCATCAAGCGCACGGGCCGGCTACGCCTTTCCGTCTTCCGCAGCCTCAAGCACATCTACGCCCAGATCATTGACGACGAGAAAGGGGAGACCTTGGTGGCCGAGTCCAGCCTGGCCCTGAAGCTCAAGGGCAACAAGACCGAGGTGGCCCGGCAGGTGGGGCGTGCCTTGGCGGAGAAGGCTTTGGCCAAGGGCATCAAGCAGGTGGCCTTTGACCGGGGCCCCTACAAGTACCACGGCCGGGTGAAGGCCCTGGCCGAGGGGGCCCGGGAGGGCGGTCTGGAGTTCTAGAGGAGGGACCATGCCCGAGACCGACTTTGAAGAGAAGATGATCCTGGTGCGGCGCACCGCCAAGACCTACCAGGGCGGCCGCCGCTTCCGCTTCGGCGCCTTGGTGGTGGTGGGTGACCGGCAGGGCCGGGTAGGCCTGGGCCTGGGCAAGGCCAAGGAGGTGCCCTTGGCGGTGCAGAAGGCTGGGTACTACGCCCGCCGCAACATGGTGGAGGTGCCCATCCAAAACGGCACCATTCCCCACGAGATTGAGGTGGAGTACGGGGCTTCCAAGATCCTCTTGAAGCCCGCTGCTCCCGGGACCGGGGTGATTGCCGGGGCGGTGCCACGGGCCATTCTGGAACTGGCGGGCATCACCGACATCCTCACCAAGGAGCTCGGGAGCCGCAACCCCATCAACATCGCCTACGCCACCATGGAAGCCCTTCGGCAACTTCAGACCAAGGAGGACGTGAAGCGCCTCCGGAAGGGCGGGGAGGAGTGATGGGCAAGCTCAAGGTCAAGCTGGTGAAAAGCCCCATCGGCTACCCCAAGGACCAGAAGGCGGCCCTGAAGGCCTTGGGGCTTACCAAGTTGCAGAAGGAGAAGGTGTTGGAGGACACCCCGGCCATCCGGGGCAACGTGGCCAAGGTAGCCCACCTTCTCCGGGTGGAGGTGTTGGAATGAAACTCACCGACCTAAAGCCCAATCCCGGGGCCAACAAGAAGCGCAAGCGGGTAGGGCGGGGTCCGGGCTCGGGCCACGGCAAAACCGCTACCCGGGGCCACAAGGGCCAGAAGTCCCGCTCGGGCGGCGTCAAGGACCCCCGCCGTTTTGAGGGCGGCCGCTCCACCACCCTGATGCGCCTGCCCAAGCGGGGCATGCAGGGCCAGGTGCCGGGGGAGATCAAGCGCCCCAAGTACCAGGGGGTGAACCTAAAGGACCTGGCCCGCTTTGAAGGGGAGGTTACCCCCGAACTCCTCGTGCAGGCGGGCCTCTTGAAGAAGGGCTACCGGCTCAAGGTGCTTGGGGAGGGGGAGGCCAAGCCCCTCAAGGTGGTGGCCCACGCCTTCTCCAAAAGCGCCTTAGAAAAACTAAAGGCCGCGGGCGGGGAAGCGGTCCTCTTGGAGGCTTAAGATGCTGAAGGCCTTCCGGAGCGCCCTCCAGATCCCCGAGCTTCGCCAGCGCATCCTCTTTACCCTCCTCGTCCTGGCCGCCTACCGCTTGGGGGCCTTCATCCCCACCCCGGGGGTGGACCTGGACAAGATCCAGGAGTTTTTGCGCACCACCCAAGGGGGGGTTTTCGGCATCATCAACCTCTTCTCGGGCGGCAACTTTGAGCGCTTCTCCATCTTCGCCTTGGGCATCATGCCCTATATCACCGCCGCCATCGTCATGCAGCTTCTCATCAACGTGGTGCCGGCGCTGGAGAAGCTCTCCAAGGAGGGGGAGGAGGGCCGCCGCATCATCAACCAGTACACCCGCATCGGCGGCATCGCTCTGGGGGCCTTCCAGGGCTTCTTCTTGGCCACGGCCTTTTTGGGGGCGGAGGGGGGGAGGTTCCTCCTTCCCGGCTGGTCCCCGGGCCCCTTTTTCTGGTTCGTGGTGGTGGTCACCCAGGTGGCGGGCATCGCCCTCCTCCTCTGGATGGCGGAGCGCATCACGGAGTACGGTATCGGAAACGGCACCAGCATGATCATCTTTGCGGGGATCGTGGTGGAGTGGTTGCCCCAACTGGTGCGCACTCTGGGGCTCATCCGCACGGGGGAGGTGAACCTGGTGGCCTTCCTCTTCTTCCTGGCCTTCCTCGTCCTGGCCTTCGCTGGGATGGTGGCGGTGCAGCAGGCGGAGCGCCGCATCCCCGTGCAGTACGCCCGCAAGGTGGTGGGGCGCAGGGTGTATGGAGGCCAGGCCACCTACATCCCCATCAAGCTGAACGCCGCCGGGGTGATCCCCATCGTCTTCGCCGCCGCCATTTTGCAAATCCCCATCTTCCTCGCCGCCCCCTTCCAGGACAACCCCGTGCTCCAGGCCATCGCCAACTTCTTCAACCCCACCCACCTTTCCGGGCTCCTCCTCGAGGTGCTCCTCATCGTCCTCTTCACCTACGTGTACACCGCCGTGCAGTTTGACCCCAAGCGCATCGCCGAAAGCCTCAGGGAGTACGGGGGGTTTATCCCGGGCATCCGTCCGGGGGAGCCCACGGTGAAGTTCCTGGAGCACATTGTCTCCCGCCTCACCCTCTGGGGGGCGCTCTTCCTGGGTCTGGTGGCGGCCCTGCCCCAGATCATCCAAAACCTCACCGGGGTGAAGAGCATCGCCTTCTCGGGGATTGGCCTCTTGATCGTGGTGGGGGTAGCCCTGGATACCCTTAGGCAGATTGAAAGCCAGCTGATGCTCAGGAACTACGAGGGGTTCTTGTCCAAGGGCCGGATCCGCGGCCGGACGCGCTAGGAGGGAGAATGGGGGAAGCGGTGATCTTTTTGGGGCCGCCGGGGGCGGGGAAGGGCACCCAGGCGGCGAGGCTTGCGGCGGAGCTGGGCTTTAAGAAGCTTTCCACCGGGGACATCCTCCGGGACCACGTGGCCCGGGGCACCCCCTTGGGCCAGCAGGTGAAGCCCATCATGGACCGGGGGGACCTGGTCCCCGATGACCTGATCCTGGCCCTGATCCGCGAGGAGCTGGCCGACCGGGTGATCTTTGACGGCTTTCCCCGCACCCTGCCCCAGGCGGAGGCCTTGGACCGCCTTCTGGAGGAGACGGGCACCCGGCTCCTTGGGGTGGTGCTGGTGGAGGTGCCTGAGGAGGAGCTTGTCCGGCGCATGCTCAAGCGGGCGGAGCTGGAGGGCCGTTCCGACGACAACGAGGAAACCATAAGGCGCCGCCTCGAGGTCTACCGGGAGAAAACCGAGCCCCTCATCCAGTACTATGAGAAAACGGGCGCCCTGAAGCGGGTGGACGGCCTGGGCACGCCCGATGAGGTCTACGCCCGCGTCCGGGCGGCTTTGGGGATCTGATGGCCATTAAGCTCAAAAGCCCCTGGGAGATTGAGCGCATGCGGGAGGCGGGAGCCCTCCTCACTGAGGTGGTGGAGGAGGTGGCCCGCCACGTGGAGCCCGGCATCACCACCAAAGAGTTGGACCGGATCGCCCACGAGGCCATCCTCAAGCGCAAGGCCAAGCCGGCCTTCCTGGGGCTCTACGGCTTCCCCGCCACCCTCTGCACCTCGGTGAACGAGGTGGTGGTCCACGGTATCCCCTCGGAGGAACCCCTAAAGGAGGGGGATATCCTTTCCGTGGACGTGGGGCTCATCTACGGGGGCTTCGCCGCCGACATGGCCCGCACCTTCCCCGTGGGTAGGGTTTCCCCGGAGGCGGAAAGGCTCATCCAAGACACAGAGGCCGCCTTCTGGGAGGGGATGAAGTACCTGAAGCCTGGCTTCCGCATCGGGGACGTGGCCCATGCCGTGCAGACCTTCTTGGAGAGCC
The DNA here is from genome assembly GCF_022760925.1 of Thermus hydrothermalis. Classification (NCBI taxonomy): domain Bacteria; kingdom Thermotogati; phylum Deinococcota; class Deinococci; order Thermales; family Thermaceae; genus Thermus; species Thermus hydrothermalis. The sequence continues at coordinate 11,369 of NZ_JAKTNT010000027.1, forward strand.
GCGGCTACGGGGTGGTGCGGGAGTTCGTGGGGCACGGGGTGGGCCGGGAGATCCACGAGGACCCCCAGCTTCCCAACTTCGGCAAGCCGGGCACGGGGCCCAAGATCCGCCCCGGCATGACCTTGGCCCTGGAGCCCATGGTCACCCTACGCCCGGCTCCTGTGGTAATATTGGAAGATGGCTGGACGGCGAGCGCCGGTCAAGGCAACCTCGCCGCCCACTACGAGAACACCGTCTTGGTGACGGAGGAGGGCCCGGAGCTCCTCACCGGGGTACCCCTGGTGCGGGCGCGGTAGGAGGGGTATGGCGAAGGAGAAGGACACCATTCGGGCGGAAGGCGTGATCACCGAGGCTTTGCCCAACGCCACCTTTCGGGTGAAGCTGGACTCGGGACCGGAGATCCTGGCCTACATCTCCGGCAAGATGCGCATGCACTACATCCGCATCCTGCCGGGGGACCGGGTGGTGGTGGAGATAACCCCCTACGACCCCACGCGGGGCCGCATCGTCTACAGAAAGTAGGAGGCGCCATGAAGGTACGGGCATCGGTCAAGAGGATGTGCGAAAAGTGCAAGGTGGTCCGCCGGCACGGGCGGGTTTACGTGATCTGCGAAAACCCCAAGCACAAGCAGCGGCAGGGTTAGGTAAGGAGGCAACGTGGCGAGGATTGCAGGCGTAGAGATTCCCAGGAACAAGCGGGTGGACGTGGCCCTCACCTACATCTACGGCATCGGGCCGGCCCGGGCCAAGGAGGCGTTGGAGAAGACGGGCATCAACCCGGCCACCCGGGTCAAGGACCTCACCGAGGCCGAGGTGGTGCGCCTCCGCGAGTACGTGGAGAACACCTGGAAGCTGGAAGGCGAGCTCCGGGCGGAGGTGGCCGCCAACATCAAGCGGCTCATGGACATCGGGTGCTACCGGGGGCTTCGGCACCGGAGGGGTCTTCCCGTGCGGGGCCAGCGCACCCGCACCAACGCCCGCACCCGTAAAGGCCCCCGCAAGACCGTGGCGGGCAAGAAGAAGGCCCCGAGGAAGTAGCCCAAAGCGCTTCTAGGGCCAGAGGATACTCCATTAGAGGGAGAGTATGGCCAAGAAAACCACCAAGAAGAAGGTCAAACGGCAGGTGGCCAGCGGGAAGGCGTACATCCACGCCTCCTACAACAACACCATCGTCACCATCACCGACCCGGACGGCAATCCCATCACCTGGTCCTCGGGTGGGGTCATCGGCTACAAGGGGAGCCGCAAGGGCACCCCGTACGCGGCCCAGCTTGCGGCCATGGACGCCGCCAAGAAGGCTATGGCTTACGGCATGCAAAGCGTGGACGTGATCGTGCGGGGTACCGGGGCGGGCCGGGAACAGGCCATCCGCGCCCTGCAGGCCTCTGGCCTCCAGGTGAAGTCCATCGTGGACGACACCCCCGTGCCCCACAACGGCTGCCGGCCCAAGAAGAAGTTCCGCAAAGCCTCGTAGGGAGTGAGAGAAGATGGGTCGTTACATTGGACCAGTTTGCCGTCTTTGCCGCCGGGAAGGAGTCAAGCTGTACCTGAAGGGGGAGCGGTGCTACAGCCCCAAGTGCGCCATGGAGCGCCGGCCCTACCCCCCGGGCCAGCACGGGCAGAAGCGGGCCCGCCGCCCTTCCGACTATGCGGTGCGCCTGAGGGAGAAGCAGAAGCTCCGCCGCATCTACGGGATCTCCGAGACCCAGTTCCGCAACCTCTTTGAGGAGGCGAGCCGCAAGAAGGGGGTGACGGGTACGGTCTTCCTGGGGCTTTTGGAGTCCCGGCTGGACAACGTGGTCTACCGCCTGGGCTTCGCCGTAAGCCGCCGCCAGGCGCGGCAGATGGTGCGCCACGGCCACATCACCGTGAACGGGCGCCGGGTGGACCTCCCCGCCTACCGGGTGAAGCCGGGGGACGAGATCGCCGTCGCCGAGAGGAGCAAGAACCTGGCCTTCATCCGGGAGAACCTCGAGGCCATGAAGGGCCGCAAGGTGGGGCCCTGGCTCTCCCTGGACGTGGAGAACATGAAGGGCAAGTTCCTCAGGCTCCCCGACCGGGAGGACCTGGCCCTGCCCGTGAACGAGCAGCTGGTGATCGAGTTCTACTCCAGGTGAGAAACAGGGGCCTGTCCTGTACAGGCCCCCATTGCCCCTTTAGAGGAGGCCTATGTTAGAGAGCAAGCTGAAAGCCCCGGTCTTCACGGTGCGCACCCAGGGGCGGGAGTACGGGGAGTTCGTCCTAGAGCCCCTGGAGCGGGGGTTTGGCGTCACCTTGGGCAACCCCTTGCGGCGCATCCTCCTTTCCTCCATTCCCGGGACCGCGGTCACCAGCGTCTACATTGAGGACGTCCTGCACGAGTTCTCCACCATTCCCGGGGTTAAGGAGGACGTGGTGGAGATTATCCTGAACCTGAAGGAACTGGTGGTCCGTTTCCTGGACCCCAAGATGCAGACCACCACCCTGGTCCTCAAGGCGGAGGGCCCCAAGGTGGTCACCGCCCGGGACTTCACCCCCTCCAGCGACGTGGAGATCTTGAACCCCGACCTCCCCATCGCCACCCTCGAGGCGGGCGGGAAGCTCTACATGGAGGTCCGGGTGGACCGCGGGGTGGGGTACGTCCCTGCCGAGCGCCACGGCATCAAGGACCGCATCAACGCCATTCCCGTGGACGCCATCTTCTCCCCCGTGCGCCGGGTGGCCTTCCAGGTGGAGGACACCCGCTTGGGCCAGCGCACGGACCTGGATAAGCTCACCCTGCGCATCTGGACCGATGGCTCCGTCACCCCCTTGGAGGCCTTGAACCAGGCGGTGGAGATCCTCAAAGAGCACCTCTCCTACTTCGCCAACCCCCAGGCCACCGCCCTGCCCACCCCTGAGCCCGTGGTGGAACGGGCGGAGAAGGAGGAGGACCTGGACCTGCCCCTGGAGGAGTTGGGGCTTTCCACCCGGGTTTTGCACAGCCTCAAGGAGGAGGGGATTGAGTCCGTGCGGGCCCTTTTGGCCCTCAACCTCAAGGACCTCCGCAACATCCCCGGCATCGGGGAGAGGAGCCTGGAGGAGATCCGCGAGGCCCTGGCCAAGCGGGGCTTCGCCTTGAAGGAGTGAGACCATGCGCCACCTGAAGTCTGGAAGGAAGCTGAACCGCCACTCTTCCCACCGCCTGGCCCTTTACCGCAACCAGGCGAAAAGCCTCCTGACCCATGGCCGCATCACCACCACCCTGCCCAAGGCCAAGGAGCTCACCGGCTTCGTGGACCACTTGATCCACCTGGCCAAGCGGGGGGACCTGCACGCCAGGCGGCTGGTGCTCCGGGACCTGCAGGACGTGAAGCTGGTGCGCAAGCTCTTTGACGAGATCGCCCCCAAGTACCAGAACCGCCCCGGGGGGTACACCCGGGTCCTGAAGCTGGCGGAGCGCCGCCGGGGGGACGGGGCGCCCTTGGCCCTGGTGGAGCTGGTGGAGTAAGGGGAAAGGGCACCTGGGGGGCGGCCACGCCCCCTAGCTTTTTTCTTCCCCTTTGGCCGAAAGAAGCCGCAAAAGCTGGTCTTCCAACTCCCCGATGTAGGCGGCCAGGGTGTTCCCGTGCTTCTCCAGGGTTTCGGCGATGCGGGCCTCGAGGGCCCGGATCTCCTCCTTTTCCGCCTCCGCCAGGCGGGCGAACTCCGCCTCCAGGTAGCGCCTAAGCTCCGTGTAGCGGCTTTGCTCGGCGTCCTCGGCGAGCTTCTTGTAGTGGAGGAGCTCCCGGGCGTAGCGGCGCACCTCCAAGAGGGCGGCCGTTTCCAGGCCGATGGTGAAGAGGAGGTAGAGGAGGGAAACCACCCCCAGGGCCACCACCAACACGAGGCCCAAGGGGGCTTCCACCCGGGTCAGGCCCAAGGACAAGGGGGCGGGCCGGTTGATCTCCCCCCAGTTGAGCCAGGCGAAGAGGGCGAGGAGGAGGAGGACGAGAAGGGCGAAGAGGGTACGCGCGCTCATAGGACCTCCATAAAGTACCTGGGGGGATTATACTCCCTTGCCATGGGTTACCTCTTTTTGCTCCTCGCCGCCTTTTTGTGGGGACTCCTTGGCCCGGTGAGCCGCCTGTCCTTCCAGGAGGGGCTTTCCCCTTTGCTGGTGGCCTTCTACCGCGCCGTCATCGCCTGGGCCTTCTTCGCCCTCCACGCCAGGCTTTTGCGGCAGGTAGGGGTGGCCAGGCGGGACCTTCCCGTCCTTCTGCTTTTCGGTCTGGTGGGCGTTTCCCTCTTCTACGGCTCCTACCAGCTGGCGGTGGGGTACGGGGGGGCGGCCCTGGCCTCCGTCCTCCTCTACACCGCCCCCGCCTGGGTAGCCCTGCTCTCCGCCTGGGTGCTCAAGGAGCCTTTAGACCGGGGAGGGGGCTTCGCCGTGGCCCTCACCCTCCTCGGGGTGGGGCTCATGGGCTTGGGCGGGGGGAGCGAGGTGCGGGCAGGGCCCCTAGCCCTCTTCTTCGGCCTCCTTTCCGGCCTCACCTACGCCCTTTACTACATCTTCGGCAAGCTTTACCTGCCCCGCTACCCCACCCCCACCCTTTTCCTCTACGCCCTGCCCGTGGGGGCCCTGGGGCTCCTGCCCTTCGTGGATTTCGTTCCTCTAAGCCCCAAGGCCCTTCTCGCCCTCCTCTTCCTGGGGATCTTTTCCACCTACGGGGCTTACCTGGCCTACTACGCCGGGCTTAAGCGCCTGCCCGCCACCCGGGCCAGCGTGGTGGCCACCCTCGAGCCCGTGGTGGCGAACCTCTTCGCCTTTTTCCTCTTCGGCGAGGTCCTCTCCCCTTTGGGCTACCTGGGGGCGCTTTTGGTCCTCGTGGCGGTCCTCCTCACGGTGCGGCGGTAGACTTTCGTCATGAAGCGCTTCCAAGCCTTGGCCCTCTTCCTGGGCCTGGCCCTGGCCCAGACCCACGACCCCCAGGACCCCGCCCAGTTTTCCCGCCTGCCCGAGGGGTACTCCGTGCGCTTCCAGGCCCCGGCGGAGGAGGTGCGGGAGGCCTGGGTGGTCCAAGGAGGGGCCTTCCCCATGGCGCGCCAGCTGGTCTATGGGGGCAAGGAGGTGTGGCGGGGGCTTATCCCGGAGGCCGCACCCTATGCCCTCCGGGTGCGGGGCAAGGCGGGGGAGAAGGTCTTGGGCCCCTTCCGCCCGCCCCAGCGCCCCTTCGCCGCCCTGGCCTGGGTGGGGGAGCGGGGAGGCTACCAGGTGTTCCCCGACCGCTTCCAAAACGGCGACCCCAGCAACGACGCCCTGGCCCTGGAGGACGACGAGTACCGCTACAACCAGGTCTGGCAACAAAGAGGCGGGCCCTTGCCCCACCTTTCCGCCTGGCAGGACCCGCCGAGCCCCCTGCACTGCTGCCACCAGTACTACGGGGGGGACCTGAAGGGCCTCTTGGAGCGGCTTCCTTACCTGGCGGACCTGGGGGTGGGGCTTCTTTACCTCAATCCCCTTTTCCGCTCGGGGAGCGCCCACGGGTACGATACCCACGACTACCTGAAGGTGGCCCCCCGCCTGGGGGACGAGGCTTTGCTGTGCCAGGTTTTGGACCGGGCCCACGCCTTAGGGATCCGGGTCCTCTTTGATTTCGTGCCCAACCACACGGGCCTAGGCTTCTTTGCCTTTCAGGACGTGGTGAAGCGGGGCCCTGCTTCTCCCTACTGGAACTGGTACTTCGTGCGCCGCTACCCCTTCGTCCCGGGGGACGCCTCCGCCTACGAGGCCTGGTGGGGGGTGGGGAGTCTGCCCAAGCTGAACACGGGCAACCCTGAGGTCCGGGCCTACCTCCTTGGGGTGGCGGAGCGCTGGGTGCGCTTCGGCTTTGACGGGGTGCGGGTGGACGTGCCCGAGGACCTCCTCGAGGCCAAGGGCTTTTTCCGGGACCTAAAAGCCCGCCTGCGGGCCATCAACCCCGAGGCCTACCTGGTGGGGGAGATCTGGCGCCGGGCCCCGGACTGGGTGGGGGAGGGGGCCTTTGACAGCCTGATGAACTACGCCATCGGCCGGGACATCGTCCTGCGCTACGCCCAGGGGCTCCACCCGGCCCTTTTCGGCGGGGTAAGGGCCCTTAGCCTCCTTGCGGAAACCTACGCCCAATACCCGGAGGCGGCGGCCGCCATGGGCTTCAACCTCATCAGCTCCCACGACACCTCCCGCCTCCTTTCCGACCTAGGGGGGAATGCCGCCAAGGCCCGCCTGGCCTGGGCCCTCCTCTTCGCTTTGCCCGGGACACCCGTGGTGTGGCAGGGAGAGGAGTGCGGGCTTTTGGGGGAGAAGGAGCCTTTGGACCTAGGGCGCCGTCCCATCCCCTGGGGCTCTTGCGATGGGGAGTTTCGCCTTTTCCTCCAAGGGCTTTACCGCTTAAAGGCGCAAGAGCCCGCCTTAAGGGGAAGCCTCTTCGCCACCTATTTGGCGGAAGGGGGCCTCCTTTCCTTCTTCCGGGGGGAAGGGGAGGAAAGGCTCCTTCTCGCCTTCAACAACCAGGCCGCTTCCGCTTCCTTGCCCTTACCCCAAGGGACCTGGCGGGACCTCCTCACGGGGGAGGCCTTCCGGGGGCAGGCGGAGGTGCCGGGGTTAGGGGCGCGCTACCTTAAGAAGGCTTCCAGGTAGGGCTGCCAGTCCTCGGGGACCTCCCGCATCTCCGCCAAAAAGAGGGGCGCCTTCGGCGCCCGAGGGGGCTTCAGGAGGCGCATGCCCGCCTCCTCGGGGGTGCGGTCCCCCTTCTTGAGGTTGCAGCTACGGCAGGCGGCCACCAGGTTCTCCCAGGTGCGCTGCCCCCCCCGGCTCTTGGGCACCACGTGGTCCACGGTGAGGTCGCTTCCCTGGCGGCCGCAGTACTGGCAGGTGTAGCGGTCCCGCCTTAGGACGTTGCGGCGGTTTAGGGGGATGCGGCTTGCGCCCCGGCGCACCATGCGCTTCAGGCGGATGACGCTGGGCACGGGGATGCGGGTGGAGGGGGTGTGGAGGTAGCGCCCGCTTTCCGAAACCATTTCCGCCCCCCCGGAGAGGACGAGGAGCACGCTCCGCTTGATGCTGGCCAGGCCCAAAACCTCGTAGGCAGCGTTGAGCACCAGGACCTTGGGGGCGTCCAGGTCCAAGGGCCTCGAGGTGGGGGCGTCCACGCCTTATAGGATAGCAAAGCCTTGCGCCCTTTTCCTTGGGCGTGTGCTATGCTTAGGGCAAAGACGGGTTTGGAGGCCCTTATGATGAGACGCGTTCCCAAAGCCCTGCCGCTCCTCCTGGGGTTAGGCCTGGCGCTGGCCCAGCCTTCCTTAGAAGAGGCCGAGGCCCTTTTGCAGTCGGGGGATTATGCCCGGGCGGTTTTGGCCTACGAGGAGATCCTGGCCCAGGACTATGGCCGCCTCGAGGCCCACCTGGGCTTAGGCGTGGCCCTGGCCAAGGCGGGACGGCTGGAGGAAGCCCGCTTCGCTTTTTTACAGATGACCCAGGTCTTTCCCGACCGCTACGAGGGGCACTTCAACCTGGGCCAGGTCTACCTGCGCCTGGGCAGGCCCAAGGAGGCGGCGGAGGCTTTTTCCAAGGCGGTGGAGCTTAACCCCACGGAGGAGGCCTACCTGGGCCTCGCTGGGGCCCTAGCCCAGGCGGGCCAGGCCCAGGAGGCGGCGGAGGCCCTGAAGCGGGGCCTCACCCCCGAGCGCTCCCCCGCTTACCGCCTGGCCCTGGCCCAGGCCCTCTACGCCGCCGGGGCCAGGGTGGAGGCGGTGCCCGTGCTCTATGGGCTCGTGAACCGGGAGCCGGGGCTGGCCGAGGCCTGGGACCTCCTGGCCCGCATCCTGGCGGAGGAGGGGCTAAAGGAAAGGGCCCTGAGGGAGCTGGACCGGGGCCTTAAGGCGGTTTCGGGCAAGGAGCGGGCCAGGCTCCTCCTGCGCAAGGCCCTCCTTTCCCAAAACCCAGAGCCCCTCCTGCGGGAGGCCTACGCCTTGGACCCTGGCCTCTGGCAGGCGGCCTACCTGCTTGGGCAAAGGCGCCTGGAGGCGGGGGACGCCCGGGGGGCCTTGGCCTTCCTCCAGGCGGCCTACCGGATAAGCCCCGAGCCCGAGGTGGCCCTGGCCCTGGCCGCGGCCCATCTGCGCCTGGGGGATTGGCAAAACGCCTACCGCTACGCCGAGGAGGCGGGCCCTCCCGGGGCTTTCCTCAAGGCCCAGGCGGCGGCGGCCTTGGGGCGGAAGGCGGAGGCCTTGCGGCTGCTGGAGGGGCTTACCGCCCCAGAGGCCCAGGCCCTGAGAGGGGCGCTCCTCCTGGAGGCGGGCCGGGCCGAGGAGGCGGTGGCCCTCCTCCGGCCCCTGTACGAGGCCGGGCGCAACCCGGAGGTGGGGGTGAACCTGGCGGCGGGGCTCATCGCCTTGGGGCGCCTGGGGGAGGCGGAGCTTCTCCTTAGGGAGGTGTTGCAACGTTCCCCCAGGCAGGCCGCCGCCTGGTACAACCTGGGCCTCGCCCTAAAGGGCCTTGGGCGGGAGGGCGAGGCGGAAAGGGCCTTGCGCCAGGCGGCAAGCCTTGGGTCTAAGGAGGCCCAGGCCCTCTTGCGGAGGTAGGATGCGCTGGCTTAGGGAAAACTGGCTGGACCTCTTCATCTTCCTCCTCATCGCCTTGGTGGCGGCGGGGATTGTCCTTTACCTAACGGGCATCAATCCCTTTTCCCGGCCCGCCTCCCAGGGGGTAGCTCCGCCCCCAACGCCAAGCCCTTCGGCCACGCCCACACCCGCCCCGCCCCCTACCCCTAGCCCTACCTCTACCCCTCCCTCC
>NZ_JAKTNT010000028.1 GCF_022760925.1 Thermus hydrothermalis
ATAGCGGCCACTATTTTTTCAGATCCAGGGGATAGGTAGCAACTTGGGTTAAAGTCATCCCAAGTCTCTATCTTGCTGGGGTCAACGCCAGCCTGTTGGTAAAGGTCCCTGCGGTAAAAGATTACCACGGGACCAGAATCCCAGGGGATGGCGTAGATCCGGTTCCCCATGGTGAGCTCGGTCCACTTGAACTCGGGAAATTCCTTTCTCAAGTTGGCCGCACCAAGCCCAGCTAGGTCCGTGAAGCAGTTGGGGAAACGGCTCCAAAACACTTCCGCCTCGTTGTTTTCTACCGAATAGACATCGGGCAGATCCACCCCACCAGCGGCGCACCCCGCCAAGCCCCGGTCAAAGACCTGCTGGTTGCCCAGGTCCACCACCTTCACCTTCACGTTGGGATAAAGCTTGTTGAAGCTCGGAATGGTGGCTTCCAAAGCCTTGGCAGCAATGTCCCAGCTCCATACGGTAATCTCGCCGCGCAACGAAGGGTTCTGCGCCAAAGCCAACCCCAAAAGGGTTGCCAACGCCATTAACCTCACCCTCATGGCTCCTCCCTTTCACCCCTAGAGGGGTGTTCTCACCCTACTATTAGCTATGTTCTTTTGTCAAGTGTGGGTTTTAGATGCTCTGCGCAAGCAAACGAAATCTGCCAGAATATGCCTATGCCCACCCTCGAGGCCGAAGCCCGTCGGGCAAAGATCCTAGAACTCCTTAAGGACAAGGGGCAGGTGCGCGTGGCCGAGCTGGCCAAACTGCTGGGGGTTTCCCAGGTCACGGTCCGGTCAGATCTGGACGCCCTGGAACGAAGCGGCCGTCTCAGGCGGCTACGGGGTGGGGCGGTCCTTTGGGAGGCCCGTCGTGCGGAGCTTCCCTTAGAGATCACCCGTACCCTTCACGCCCGGGAAAAGGAAGCCATTGGCAAAAAGGCGGCAAGCCTGGTCAAAGATGGGGACGTCATCCTCCTGGATGTGGGGTCCACTACCACGGAAATGGCCAAAGCCCTCTCTCCCAACCTGCGGGACGTGGTGGTCATCACAAGCGCCCTCAACATCGCCCTGCTTCTGGAAAGCCATCCAGGCATAACGGTCATCGTCACCGGAGGAAGGCTTAGGCCCCTGCAACATTCCCTGGTAAACCCCTTCGGCACCCTCCTTCTGGAAGAGCTCAACGCCGACAAGGCCTTTCTGGGGTGCAACGGCGTCCACCCGGAGCGGGGCTTCACCAATACCAACCTCGAGGAGGCGGAGGTCAAGAAGGCCATGGTCCGGGCTGCCAGGGAAGTGTATTTCCTAGCGGACCACTCCAAGCTCCTCCAGGTGGCCGCAGCCCGCATTGCCCCCCTCGAGGCCGCCACCGCCCTCATCACGGACCGCAAAGCGGGAAAGGAAACCTTGGAAACACTTCGCCAAGCCGGGCTCCGGGTGGAAATCGCCTAAGTCCTACCAAGCCACTCCGGGCGGCACCAAGGGCTCCAGGTAAACCAGCTCCACCACCTGCCGCGACCACAGCCTTTCGCCCTCCCAAGCCTCCCCCACCAGGCGGTACGCCCCCGGGGGAAGCGTTCGCAAGGCTTCGGCCACCTTCGCAAGCCGCTCCTGCCCTTCCAAGGAGCTTTCCCAAAGCTCGCCCAGGCTGAAAAACCGCCGCACCTCTCCCCCCGCCAGCGCCACCTCGCCCTCCCAAAGGGGCAAAGCCGCCGGCCCCTCCAGGGCCAGGACCACCCGCAGGGTAAGGGAGCGCTCCAGGTCGTTCACCAGCCAAGCCTCCCACAGGGGCACGCCGCCCACCCCTAGCCGCTCACGGTAGGGCACCAGGGAAAGGAGAACAGGGCTACTCGCCTCCTTAAGGGCGTAAAAGCCCTTCTTGGGGATGCGCTCCACATCCAAAACCGCCCAGGTAATCCCCTCCCAGGGCTCGGCGAAGAGGAACTGGAAGTAGCCCACCACCTTCCCCTTGGCCCGGCGGTAGGCGTGGATGGCGAAGGAAAGGAGCCGGGCTTGGTAGGCCTGGGAGTTTTCCACGAAGCTTTCCAAGGACGTCCCCATCTCCACCCCCGCCACCCGGAAAGTTTCGTGGGGCTGAAAGTTGTGGTAGGCCCACACCTCCCACTTCGGGGGCCAGGCGGCCTCCCCCAAGACCCGGCGCAAAAGCTCCGCCCGGGGAAGGGCCTGGGCCCCAAACTCCGAGGGCAGCGGGGCCCCCGGCAGGGCCAAGAAGTCCCTGAGGTGCCCCCAGTACCACCCGGGGTAAGGGTGCTCCCGGAAATCGGAGGCCTCCTTCACCAAGCGGCTCGGGTCCTGGGCCCGAAGCTCCGCCGCCAAAAGGGGTCCCAAGGCGTGGCGGTTATGGGTGGGCTCGTTTTGGGCGCACCAAAGGTAGATGGAAGGGTGCGCCCCGTAGTGTTCCACCATGGCCCGCACCTGGCGCACCGCCTCTTCGGCGAAGGCTTCGTCCGGGGCATAGCCCCACTGCAGGGGAAAGTCCTGCCAGACCAGAACCCCTTCCCGGTCGCACACCTCGTAAAAGACCGGGTGGGTGAGGTGGGCGTGGACGCGAACGGCGTTGAGCCCCGCCTCCTTCATCAAGGCCACGTCCTTCTCCGCCAAGGCCTGGGAGTAGGCGGCAAGCCACTGGGTGGGGATGTGGTTGGTGCCCCGCAGGAAAAGCCGCCTCCCATTTAGGAGAAGCCAGCCCTCCCCATCCCAAGCCAGGGTGCGGAAACCCAAGGGTGCGGAAACCCGGGCCTGGGCCAGTTCGGCCTCGAGGCGGAAGAGGTGGGGAAAGCCCCGCTCCCACACCTCCCAAAGGGGCATCTCCGGCAGGTCCCACACCACCTCCCGGTACCCTCGCCCCGCATCCCCCCGCAGCTCCACCTCCTTGGTCCACACCTCCCCGGGGAAGTTCTCCGGAAAAAGGCGGAGCAAAACCCGCTCCGCAAAAAGCCTCGGGGCATCCAGAAGAAGCCGCACGAGGAGCCGCCAGCCCCCGGGCCTGGGGTGGAGCCGATGGGTGAGGTGGAGGAGGGCCACCTCCTCCCGGAAAACCACCTCCACCCCACCCCATAGCCCCCCCGTGCCCCGTTCCTGCCCCCGGGGGCTAGTCCCCCCGGGCCGGCAGTCGTGCTGGCCCAAAACCCCCTTGATCTGCCGCTTAAAGCGGGGCCACTGGCCCAAGGGCTCTTTGGGGGCGGAAACCCGCAGGTAGAGCTCCTTCCCTGGGGGAAGCTCCAGAAGCCAGGGGAAAAAGTAGCCCTCGTGCCTCCCCAAAAAGCGGCCCTCCAGCCAGGCCTCCTGGTAGTAGTCGCCAAAGGAGCGCAGAAACCGCCGTGGACCTCCCTCGGGCAGGGCGAGGCGGTACCAGCCCACCTCCGCCTCCAGGCCCTCGAGGGTCCACTGGTGGGGCAGGGCCACCTCCCGCCAGCCCTCCTCGGGGAGCGCCTCCGGTTCCCTTGCCGGGTGGGCCAAGAAAAGGGCGCTTTTGAGCCTCATTCCCGCACCTCGTGGGGAAAAAGGGCGGCGAGCAGGTAGGCGAGGAGGATGGCCACCCCGGGGATCACGGAAACCAAAAACCGGAAGGCAAGGCCCGTGTTCGGCCCTGGGTTCTCCCCGCTCACGTAGCCGAAAAGGGGGCCCAGGAGGGCGAAGGCCAGGCCCACCAAGGCCCCCGAGGCCCGCCCCAGAAGGCCCACCAGGCTGTAGTAGGCCCCTTCCCGCCGGGTACCGGTGCGCTCGGCGTCCAGGTCAATCACCTTGGCCATGACCACCTCCCCCGTGACCCGCACCCCGGCGAAGCCCACCCCCACCAGGGCCCCCACCAGGAGGGCCGACCCTAGTCCCTGGGGCAGGAAAAGGAACAGGGCGGCCAACCCCATGACCAAGTGGGCAAGCCGCCAGGCCCGCTTCCCCCCTAGCCGCCTGGCCAGTAAGCCCCAAAGGAAGACGGAGGGCAAGGCCACCAGGAAGACGGCGGCGAAGAGGAGGCTGGTGGCCGCCTCGGGCAGACCCAGGCTGTGCTTGGCGTAAAAGGCCATCCCCGTCTGGATCACCGTGCGCCCGAACTCAAAGAGGAGGCCCACCAAGGCCGCCACCCAGAAAGCCCGGTTCCCCAAAACCAGGCGGAAGGAGGCCCAAAGCCCAAGGGGACTCCCCGCCCTAGGGTCTTCCTCCACGCCCCTCAGGAAAAGGGTAAAGGCCAGCGCCGCCAGGAGGGCGAAGAGGAGGGCCATGCCGCCAAAGCCCACTTGGGCGTAGACCAAGGGGGCGAGGGCGATGCCGAAAATGAGGCCGAAAAGCTCCGTCCCCCGCTTCCAGGCGGCGGCCTGGGCCCGCTCGCCCAAGCCCCGAAACACCTCGGGGAAAAGCGCCCCGTAGTTGGTCCAGACCACGGTGGCCAGCGTTTCGTAGAGAAAGATGGCGAAGGCGAAGTAGTAGGGGAGCACCCCGGGGCTTTTGGCCCAGCCCGGCACCCAAAAGACCAAGAGGTAGGCCAACAGGAAGAGGGGAACGCCCACCCAAAGCCAAGGACGCCGCCGGCCCCAGGGGGTCTTGGTCCGGTCGGAAAGGTGGCCAAAGAGGGGGTCGTTGATGGCATCCCAAAGGGCGTACACCCCCCGGGCCAGGGCGTAGAAGGCGGCGGAAAGCCCAAGCCGCTCCAGGTAAAAGAAGGCCAAATAGGTGCCGAAGCTCTCGGAAACCAGGGTAAGGCCGAGCTGCCCCGCCGCATAGCGCCAAGGCTTCATAAGACCTCCCGCACCGCCGCCCAGGTAAGGGGATGAAACTCCGCCAGGACCCGCCGCACCTCGGGGTGGGCGAGGGCGAAGTAGTCCGCCTCCCGGCTAGGCCAGTCGGGAAGGGCCCGGCCTTCGGGGGTGGGAAGGGCGCTGTGGTGCACCAGGTAGTAAAGCCCAGGAGGCAGGTGGGCCAGGTTCAGGTAAAAACCAAGGCGCTCCTCGGGGGGGGCGCCGTAGGCGTCCAGGAAGCGCACCTTGGGGTAGGGGGATTCCGCCAAAAGCCGCTCCAGCTCGGGGAGAAAAGCCTCAGGTACCCCAAGGCCCTCGAGGCCATCCGGCACCAAGGGCACCAGGCCATGCGCCTCGGCCAGGCGCAGGTAGATCTCCGCCAGGTCGGGCCGGAGCACCGCCCCTTGGTGGCTGTCCAGGTGGGTGGGGGAAAAGAGCCTCTTGGCCGCTTCAATCTGCGCCCGAAGCTCCCTTTCCACCTCCTCCGCCCGGGCCCGCCGCCAGAGGTCCTCGAGGGTGGCCGGAAAGTAGCCCGCCTCGTCCCTAAGGCTCTCCCCCCCCGTCAGGGGGCGGAGGCGGGGTGCCGCCCACTCGCTGGTGAGGGTGAGGTGGACCCCTAGGTCCACCCCCCGCACCTGGGAGGCCCAGGCCCCCGGAACCATCACGCTCCCCGTGGGCAGGCCTAGGGCGAAAAAGGCGGCGTTCTGGGCGTGGGTTAGCCCCAGGTCGTCGTGGTGCAAGAGGAGAACCCGCCGCCCCTTTAGGCCAAGCCGCTCCAAAATGTCCATGAAACGCCCCCTTTCCTTATGCCCGTAGTTTACAGGAAAGGGGGCAAACGCTTAGGCCAAGGCCAGCGCCACCAGCCGCCGAAGGAGTTCGGGGTAAGGCAACCCGCCCGCCTCAAAGAGCCTGGGGTACATGCTGGTGGGCGTGAAGCCGGGAATGGTGTTCACCTCGTTCAGGTAAAGCTCCCCATCCGCCAGGAAGAAGTCCACCCGGGCCATGCCCCGGATGCCGAGGAGGCGGTAGGCCTTTAGGGCCAGCTCCTGCACCGTTTCCTGGGTTCCCGGGTCCAAAGGGGCGGGGATCAAAAGCTCCGCCCGGCCCGGGGTGTACTTGGTCTCGTAGTCGTAAAAGGGGGCCTGGTAGCGCACCTCCCCCACGGGGCTCGCCTCGCCCAGGAGGTTCCCCAAAACGCCCACCTCCAGCTCCCGCACCCCTTCCAGAGCCTTTTCCACCACCGCCTTGACGTCGTGGCGGAAGGCTTCCGCCAAGGCCTCTTCCAGGTGGGCGTAGTCCTCCACCCGGGCGATGCCGATGCTGGAGCCGGTGTTGGCGGGCTTCACGAAAAAGGGCGGCTCAAAGGGGATAAAAGGCCTCTCCCCCCGGTAAAGGGCCACCCAGGGGACCACAGGGATGCCCGCCTGGGCCAGGACCCGCTTGGACAAATCCTTATCCATGCAAAGGGCGCTCGCCGCCACCCCCGCCCCCACATAGGGCTTGCCCAAGAGCTCCAAAAAGCCCTGCACCGTCCCGTCCTCCCCGAAGCGGCCGTGGAGGAGGGGAAAGACCACCTGGTACCGGTCCCAGTCCAGGGGAGGCGGAAAGGGATAGCGGCCCTCGGGCGCCACCTTAGCCTCCAGGGCGGCCTCCGCCTCCTTCCCCAAAAGCCAGCGCCCATCCTTGGCGATGACGGCAAGCTCCGTGGGAAAGGGCATGTGGCGAAGGACGCCCTCGGCGGAAAGCAGGGAAACCTCGTGCTCCGGGCTTTGTCCCCCGGCGAGGAGCAAAACGGTGGGCTCGGCCATACCCCAAGCTTAGCGGTTTTCCCGCAGGTCCAGGCCGTTAAAGCGGTCGGCGCAGGGGAGAAGCCCCCTCTCTGCCCAGCAGAGCACCGCCTCCTTGGCCGCCTCCAGCACCCTTTCCAAGAGGGGAAGCTCCTCGGGGGCGAAGGGGGAAAGCACGTAGGCCGCCCCTAGCTCCTTGGCGGGGGGCTTGCCGATGCCCACCCTTAGGCGGTGAAAGGCCAAGGTGCCCAGGGCCTCGGCGATGGAGGCCACCCCCCGGTTCCCGGCGGGGCTTCCCCCCGCCTTTAGGCGCAGGCGGCCCAACGGGAGGTCCATCTCGTCGTGGACCACCAGGATGCGCTCTGGGGGGATTTTGTAAAAGCGGGCCAAGGGGGCCACCGCCTGGCCCGTGAGGTTGTAGTAGGTGAGGGGTTTCAGAAAAAAGCCCCGCTCTCCCCCCACCTCCGCCTCGGCCAAAAGGGCCTCCCCCTTCTTGCGAAAGGATAGGCCCAGCCGGTCCAAGACCATGAAGCCCACGTTGTGCCGGGTATGGGCGTAGCGCTCCCCCGGGTTGCCCTGCCCCACCACCAAGAACATGGCCCTAAAAGAAAGCGGGGAGCCCAAGCCCCCCGCCCCCAAGGGGGGAGGCTAGGCCTCCTCCTCCTCCTTCTTGCCCTTCTTGATGACCTCGGGCTCGGCGGGGGCCTCCGCCGCCTCGGCCGCCAGGCGCTCCACGTCCTCGGGGGGCACCACGGCAGCGATGGTCTCCTCGGGGGAGATGGCGAGCTTTACCCCCTCGGGCAGCTTCAAATCGGCGGCGTGAAGGCTATCCCCGATGCCGAGGCCGGAAACGTCCACCTCAATGTACTCGGGGATGTTGCGGGGGGAAACCCGCACCAGGATGTCCCGGTGCACCTCCTGGAGCACCCCGCCTTCCCGCACCCCTTGGGGCGTACCCACGAAGCGAAGGGGCACGTACATCTCCACGGGCTCGTCGGAGAGGACGTAAAAGTCCACGTGCTCCGGACGGCGGCGGCGCTTGTCCAGGTTCACCTGGCGCACCAAGGTGGGCAGCTCCTTGCCGTCAGGAAGCTCCAGGACAATCACGTGGTGGATGGAGGCCTGACGGAAGACCTTGTCAAACTCCCCCAGTTCCACGTAGACCTTCTGGTTCAGGCTCTTGTTGTACATGACCCCGGGGAGCTTCCCCGCGCGCCTTAGCGCGGCGGGCTTCTCCCCCTCCCGGTAATAGGCCTTTAGGCGGTACTCCATGGCTCCTCCTCGCACGCAAAACCCTGCCCCCCAAGGGGCGCACAAAGGAAAGCTTACCACATCCCCCTAGATGAGGGCACTCACCGATTGGTTGGTGTGGACGTGGCGGATGGCTTGGGCGAGGAGCTCGGCGGTGGAAAGCACGGTGTAGCCCCCGTCCCTGAGGGGGATGGTGTCCGTGAAGACCACCTCCCGGATGGCGGGGTGGGCTAGGTTTTCCCGGGCCTCCCCCACCAGGACCGGGTGGGTGGCCATGACCACCACCTCGGGCAAAGCCCCCGCCTGGAGAAGCGCCTCCACCCCCCGCCGGATGGTCCCGCCGGTGGAGACGATATCGTCAATGACGAGGGGCCTTTTCCCCTCCACGTCCCCGATGACGTAGGTGACGGAGGTTTCCTTGGGCCCGTGGCGGCGCTTGGCCAGCATGGCCAAGGGTAGCCCAAGCCGCTCGGCAAGCCGCCTGGCCTCCTCCGCCCGGCCAGCGTCGGGGGAGACCACCACGGCGTTTTCCGCATACCCCTTTTCCTGCAGGTAGCGGGCGAAGAGGCGCACGGCGGAGAGGTGGTCCACGGGGATGTCAAAGAAGCCCTGGATCTGGGGGGCGTGGAGGTCTATGGCGATGACCCGGTGGACCCCCACCCGCTCCAAAAGCCCCGCCACCAGCTTGGCGCTCACGGGCTCGCGCCCTTCCGTCTGCTTGTCCTGGCGGGCGTAGCCGAAGTAGGGGATGACGGCGTTGATGCGGCCGGCGGAGCTCCGCCTTGCGGCGTCCGCCAGGAGGAGGAGTTCCATGAGGTGCTCGTTCACCGGGGGGCAGGTGGGTTGGATGAGGTAGACGTCGTCCCCCCGGACGCTTTCTAAAAGCCGCACCCGGATCTCCCCGTCGGGGAAGCGGTCCACCAGGGCCTTGCCCAAGGGTACCCCTAGGGCCTCGGCGATCCTTTGGGCCAAGCCCGGGTGGGCGTTTCCCGTGAAGAGGCGGATTTCCATCGGGACCCCTTTTCTAGTATATGAGGGACCGGGCCAGGAGGCCGAGCCGCCTCGAGGCCTCCCGCAAAAAGGCCTGGAAGTCCCCTTCTGCCCCCTCCCCTGCCCCGTCCGTCACCGCCCGCACCAGGGCCATGGGGTGGCGGAAGCGGTAGGCCACCATGAGGGCGGCCGCCCCTTCCATCTCCACGGCGTGGGCCCCGTGGAGGGCGCGAAGCCTTTCCGCCTCCTTCCGGTCCGCCAAAAACCGGTCCCCCGTGGCCACCACCCCCCGCTTATGGGGAAAGCCCAGGGCCGAGGCCGCCCTCTCCGCCCTCGCCAAAAGCCCAGGGTCCGAGGGGAAAAAGCGCACCCCCAGGGCGGTCTCCCCCGGGGCCCGGCCAAAGGGGGTAAGGTCCACGTCCCACTGCACCGCTTCCTCCGCCAAAAGGAGGTCTAAGGCCCTAAGGGCAGGGTCCAAGGCCCCCGCCACCCCCAGGAAGAAGCTCTCCCGGGGGGCGAAGCGGGTGAGGACGTGGGCCACGGCCATGGCCGCCGCCACCTTGCCCACGCCCGTTTCCGCCACCAAGACCCCCTCGCCCTGGTAAAGGGGAAAAGGGGCTTCCAGGACCTTTTCCGCCCCCAGAGCCTCCCGTATGGCCCCCGCCTCCTCGGGCTCGGCGGCGAAGAAGGCCGTCACTTTTCCTCCAAGGGCACCGTGGGCTGCACCCGAAGCCCCGCCCTAAGCACCTTTTCCGCCCAGGCCTTGGCCCCTTCCAGGTCGTGGTCCCGGTAGTTGCCGCACTCCCGAAAGCTCGCCCCCGGGATGGGCCCCTGGTGGAGCAAAACGTCGCGCAAGGCCCTTTCCCAGGCCACCAAGACCCGCTCCTCGCCCAAGGGGCCTTCCGCCACCAGGTAAAACCCCGTGCGGCAACCCATGGGGGAAAGGTCTATGACCCCTTCCAGGTGGTCCCGCAGGTAGCCCGCCAGGAGGTGCTCCAGGGTGTGAAGGCTGGCGGTGGGGATGGCCTCCCGGTTGGGCTGGGCCAGGCGCAGATCGTACTTTTCCACCCAGCCCCCTCCCACGGGCTTCCTTCCGGCTAGGCGCACGTAGGGGGCCTGGACCTTGGTGTGGTCCAGGGCAAAGCTCTCCACCTCGGCCATGCCTTCATTACACACCATTCCGGGGGAAAATGAGGGCATGCAGAAGCCCAAGCTGCAAAGCGCTCTAGAGCTCGCCGCCAAAGCCCCCCCACTCATAGGGGTGCCCACGGGGGTAAAGGGCCTGGACGAGCTTTTCTTCACCCTAGACCCCACCACCCTCAAACCCAAACCCCTAGGGGGCTTTCCCCAAGGGGCAGCGGTGCACGTTACCGGGATTTCCGACACAGGGAAGAGCCTTTTGGCCGAACAGTTCGCCCTCAAGCAGGCGGAACGGGGCGAGACCGTGCTCTTCGTCACCACGGAAACCCCAGCCTCCCTCTTGGTCCAGGGCTTGAAGCTCCGGGCCAGGGCCATGGGGCTCAAGGAAAAGGTCTTGGAGAACGTGCTCATCGCCGATGCCGCCACCTATACCGCCCTTCGCGAGGACCTCCAGGCCCTTTTCGCCACCCTCGAGGAAGGCCTTGCGCAAAACGCCCGCCACCTGGTGGTGGACTCCCTCACCGGGCTCTACGAGGCCAAGGAGATCGCCGCCCGGCAGGTGGTGCGGCAGGTGTACGCCTTCAGCAAACGCCACGACCTCACCGCCGTCATGATAAGCCAGAAACGCTCCGGCCACGAGGAGCTTTCCGCCGAGGCCGCCGGCGGTTATGCGGTGAGCCACATCCTAGATGCCACCGTGGTCCTGGCCAAGCTCCTGGTGATGAGCCCCGCCCAGGCCAAGCTCTACCGGATGCCCCTGGGGGAGGTGGTGCGCTTCCTGCGGATAGACGGGTGCCGCCTCTCGGGCCACGATACCCGGACCCACTACCTCTACATCCGTCCAGAAGGGCTCCTGGAGGTGGGTCCACCCCTAGGAAACTGACTTTGCTAGACGCATGGAGCTATGCTAGCATTCATAGCAAAAAGGAGGAGCCTATGGTACTCCCTCCGCGGGCGCCCAACCCAAAGGAGCTGGAAGCCACCGTGCTTCGGGTCTTCCTCAAGGTGATTGACCTGGTGGGCGGGCCCAAGGCCATGGCGGAAAAGAAGCGCCTCACCTGGGCGGCGAGCCTCATGACCGCCGCCTACGCCGTGGTCCTGGCCCAGGAGGCCATGTGGAGCGACGAGGCCATCGCCAAGGAACTGGGCCTTTCCACCGCGGCGGTGCGCCAGATCCTCCGCGCCGACCCGGAAACCGCCCTCAAGAAGGTGGAGGAGATGGCGGAAGGGGAAGGCCTCCGCACCCACGTGGCGGGTGGGCTGGCCAAAGCCGCCTACCGGGCCATCCGCCAAGGCCAGGAGGAGCCCCGGGTGCTCGGCTACTTCTTGGAGCGCTTTGTGGAGATGATGGGGATCCCCTGGGCCGTCTTGGTGCTCAAGGCAGTGAAGGGCCTGGACTTCCCCGTGGGCAAGGAAACGCTCTTGGAAAGGCTTCGGGGCTTGCGCATTCTGGATAGGCCGGCAGAGGAGATCCTAGAGCGGCTGGAGTACCCCGTGCAAGACCCCGCCGAACTCCTGCACCAGGTAAGGCTCCACCTGGAGGCATAGTAGACTGGGGCCGTGGTCCTGGTCCTGGACTTCGGCTCCCAGTACACAAGGCTCATCGCCCGGAGGCTTCGGGAACTCCGGGCCTTTTCCCTCATCCTCCCGGGGACCACCCCCTTGGAGGAAATCCTCCAATATAAGCCCCAGGCCCTCATCCTCTCCGGGGGGCCCAAGAGCGTCTTTGACCCCGAGGCCCCCCGCCCCGACCCCCGCCTCTTCGGGCTCGGCCTCCCCACCTTGGGCATCTGCTACGGGATGCAACTCCTCGCCCAGGAGCTCGGGGGCAAGGTGGAGCGCGCAGGCCGGGCGGAGTACGGCAAGGCCCTCCTCACCCGCTACGAGGGCCCCCTCTTCCGGGGGCTTTCCGGGGAGGTCCAGGTCTGGATGAGCCACCAAGACGCCGTCACCGAGCTTCCCCCCGGGTGGCGGGTTTCCGCCGCCACGGAGGAAAACCCCGTGGCCGCCATGGAGGGGCCGGACGGCAAGACCTTCGCCGTGCAGTTCCACCCCGAGGTGGCCCACACCCCCAAGGGGATGCAGATTTTGGAGAATTTCCTGGAGATAGCCGGCGTCCCCCGGGACTGGACCCCGGAGCACGTGCTGGAAAGCCTCCTCAAAGAGGTGCGGGAACGGGTGGGGCAGGAACGGGTCCTCCTGGCGGTCTCCGGGGGGGTGGACTCCAGCACCCTGGCCCTCCTCCTGGCCAAGGCCGGGGTGGACCACCTGGCGGTCTTCGTGGACCACGGGCTTTTGCGCCTCGGGGAGCGAGAGGAGGTGGAAGGGGCCCTGAGGGCCCTTGGGGTGAACCTCCTGGTGGTGGAGGCCAAGGGGCGCTTCCTTCAGGCCCTAAAGGGCGTGGAAGACCCCGAGGCGAAGCGGAAGATCATCGGGCGGGAGTTCGTGGCGGTCTTCTCGGAGGTGGCCCGGGAAAAGGGGCCCTTCCGCTTCCTGGCGCAAGGCACCCTGTACCCCGACGTGATCGAATCGGCGGGGGGGCACGGGGCCGCCAAGATCAAAAGCCACCACAACGTGGGCGGCCTTCCCGAGGACCTGGAGTTTGCGCTTTTAGAGCCCTTCCGCCTCCTCTTCAAGGACGAGGTGCGGGAGCTCGCCCTCCTCCTCGGCCTGCCCGACCCCATCCGCCTGCGCCACCCCTTCCCGGGGCCAGGCCTTGCCGTGCGCATCCTGGGGGAGGTGACCGAGGAGCGCCTGGAGATCCTCCGCCAAGCGGACGACCTCTTCACGAGCCTCCTCAAGGAGTGGGGGCTTTACGGCCAGGTGGCCCAGGCCCTGGCCGTCCTCACCCCCCTAAGGAGCGTGGGGGTGGCGGGGGACGAGCGGAAGTACGGGTACGTCCTGGCCCTCAGGGCCGTGACCACGGAGGACTTCATGACCGCCGACTGGGCCAGGCTTCCCTTGGAGTTTCTGGACGAGGTGGCCCGGCGCATCACCCGCAGGGTCCCCGAGGTGGGCCGGGTGGTCTACGACATCACCTCCAAGCCCCCCGCCACCATAGAGTGGGAGTGAGGGCGGAAGGCTTTGCTAAACTGGGGGCACGGAGGCAGGCCATGCCCACCTTTATCGTGCTCAGCACCCTCACGGATGACGGCGCGGAAACCCTGGTGAAAAACCCCGAGCGCATCAAGGAGGTGAACCAGGAGCTAGAAAGGGACTTCGGGGTGAAGGTGGTGGCCCAGTACGCTGTCCTTGGCCCCTATGACTTCGTGAACATCGTGGAGGCGGAGGACGCCGCCAGCGTGGCCCGGGCCATGCTCCACCTGGCCTCCCGGGGAAGCGTGAAGACCACCACCCTCGAGGCCATCCCCGTGGCCGAACTCATCGCCCGGCTCAAATAGTGGAAGTCCTGGAAACCTCGGTCTACGCCCGGGACCTGGAAAAGGCGCGGGCCTTTTACGAAGGGGTCTTGGGCCTGCCCTGCTTCCAGTACAAGCCCCCCCGCCACGCCTTCTTCCGCGCCGGGCGGGGAGTATTCCTCGTGTTCAACCCCGAGCACACGGAAAAAGACCCCCTCCTTCCCCCCCACGGGGCCCGGGGGAGCGTCCACGTGGCCTTCCGGGTGGCGGAGGAGGAGCTTCCCCTCTGGGAAGCGAAGCTCAAGAGCCTGGGCTTTCCCGTCTGGTGGGCGGAGTGGCCCAAGGGAAAAAGCCTTTACACCCGCGACCCCGAGGGGAACCTGGTGGAGCTCGCCCCCGCCGGGATCTGGGGGCTTTAGCCCTCCCTAAGCCAACGGGCGGCCTCGAGGGCGTAGTAGGTGAGGATGCCCTGGGCCCCCGCCCGGCGGATGGCGTAAAGGGTTTCCAAGACCGCCCGCCGCTCGTCCAGGTGGCCCTGGAGGGCGGAAAGCTTCAGCATGGCGTACTCCCCGGAGACCTGGTAGGCGAAAAGGGGCTTGGCGAAGCGCCCCTTCAAGGCGGCAAGCACGTCCAGGTAGGGCAGGGCGGGCTTCACCATGAGGAGGTCCGCCCCCTCCTGGTCGTCCAGGCCCGCCTCCCTTAGGGCGTCCCAAAGCCCCGCCCTGGGGTCCATCTGGTAGCCCGAGCGGTCCCCGAACTCCGGAGCGCTCGCCGCCGCCTCCCGAAAAGGCCCGTAGAAGGCGGAGGCGTACTTCACCGCATAGGAGAGGATGGGCACGTGGGCGAAGCCCCCCTCGTCCAAGGCCTTGCGGATGGCCCGCACCTGGCCGTCCATCATGGCGCTTGGGGCCACCACGTCCGCCCCCGCCTGGGCCTGGGAGAGGGCGGTCTTGGCCAAAAGCTCTAAGGTGGCGTCGTTGTCCACGTAAAAGCCCAAGGGGCCCTCCCGCACCACCCCGCAGTGGCCGTGGCTCGTGTACTCGCAAAGGCAGGTGTCGGCGATGACGAGGAGCTCGGGGAGTTCCCGCTTCAGAAGGCGGATGGCCCGTTGCACCACCCCCTCCTCGGCGTAGGCCCCGTGGCCCAGGGGGTCCTTTTCCCCCTCGGGCAGGACGCCGAAGAGGATGACCCCGCCAAGCCCCGCCTTCAGGGCCTCCTCGCCCAGGCGGGGAAGGTCCTTTAGGGGATGGCGAAAGACCCCGGGCATGGAGGCCACCTCCTCCCGTTCCCCTTCCGCCTTCACGAAAAGGGGGAGGATGAGGTGGCGGGGGGAAAGCTCCACCTCGGCCACCAGGGGGCGCAGGAGGGGTGAACGCAGCCTTCTAGGGCGCTCCATGCCTTCCACTATACTCATAGGGGAGGGACGATGAACCTACAAAAGCTCCTCAAGGAAGCGCAAAAAGCCCAGAAGAAGGCGGCGGAGATCCAAGAACGCCTGGAAACCATGACCGTGGTGGGCACGGCCCAGGGCCTGGTGGAGGTGGAGGCCAACGGCCACGGCAAGATCCTCGCCGTGCGCCTCAAGCCCGAGGTGCTCACCGCCTTCCAGGACGACCTCGAGGCCCTGGAAGACCTCCTCCTCGTGGCCATCCAAGACGCCCAAAAGAAGGCCCACGAGCTCTCGGAAAAGGAAATGGCCCGGGAGCTTGGGGGCGTGGGCCAGATGCTGGGGAAGCTCTTCTAGATGCGGTACCCCGAAAGCCTCCTCAAGCTCGCCCGGGCCCTCTCCCGCCTCCCCGGCATCGGCCCCAAGACGGCCCAGAAGCTCGCCCTCCACCTGGCTTTTCACCGGGAGGAGGCGGAAGGGCTTCGGGAGGCCTTGGAGGCCACCCGGGCCCTAGGGGTCTGCCGGGTGTGCGGCAACCTGGCGGAAGGGGAGCTCTGTCCCATCTGCCAGGACGAAGGCCGCGACCGCACGCTCCTCGCCGTGGTGGAAACCGTGGCGGACCTGTACGCCCTGGAGCGGAGCGGGGAGTTTACGGGGGTCTACCACGTCCTGGGAGGAGCGCTCAACCCCCTGGAGGGCATCGGCCCCAAGGAGCTCAACCTGGAAAGCCTCTGGCCCCGCCTCCCCGGGGTGAAGGAGGTGGTCCTCGCCACCTCCATGACCGTGGAGGGGGAGGCCACGGCCCTTTACCTGGCGGAAGAGCTCAGGCGCCGGGGGGTCAAGGCCACCCGGCTCGCCTACGGCCTCCCCGTGGGCGGAAGCCTGGAGTACGTGGACGAGGTAACCCTGGGCCGGGCCCTGGAGGGGAGGAAGCCCTTATAGGATGGAGGAACTCTTGCAACGCCTTTTGGACCGGGTGGAAGGGGCCTTCGCCGCAGGCGTGGGCACCCTGGACGGGCTTTTGGTGGAGGGGGTGAGGCGAAAGCGGGTGGACCTCGAGGCGGCCATCGCCGAGCACGCCGCCCTCCTCCGCCAGGCCAAGGCCGCCTACGCCGCAAGCCTGGGCGCCTCCCGGGTGGAGGAGCTCTGGATAGGGGGGCACCCCGTGGTAGGCTATGCCCGGATGGCGCGCGCCCCCAAGGCCCGGGAGGACCTCTTTCTGCTCCTCCTCATGGAGCCCTCGGCCAACCTGGGCCGGGCCCGGGTGGAGGCCGCCAAGGCGGCGGAGAAGCTTTGGGAGGTGGTGGGATGGCCTACCTAGAAAGCTTGGCCTCTTTGGGGGTGAAGCGGGCGGTGCTCACCGGGCTGGACGGCCTGGTCATTGAGGCTTTGGGCCGGGGCGCCCCGCCCGCCGAGGTCCTGGCGGCGGAGCTCGCCTCCTTGGTGCGCCACATGACCCCCTTGGCGGAGGCCCTTTCCGGGGAGGTGCGCCGCTTCACCCTGGCCACGGATAGCCACGAGGTTCTGGCCTTGCGGGTGGGCGAGTACATCCTAGGGGCGGTGCTGGAGCGGGGCATGGACCGCAAGGCCATCGGGCAAGAGCTTTCCCGCATCGCCCTCAAGGTGCAAAGCCTCTAGGAGGTAAGGGATGCTGGAGGTCCTCAAGGAGCTTAAGGAAACCCGGGGGGTGCGGGTGGCGGCCCTCCTCAGCGAGGACGGGTTCGTGGTGGAGGAGGTGCGGGAGGAAAGCGCCCCCGAAGCCAGCCTCCTCGCCGCCCGCTCCGCCACCGTCTTGGGCACCGCCAAGGCCTTGGCCCAGACCCTGGGCCAGGAGGGGGTGGAGGAGGTCATGGTAGAGTACCCGGAGGGGGCTTTGCTTCTCGTGCCGCTTCCCGGCCACCACCTCCTCCTCTTCCTAGACGGGGCCAAAAGCCTAGGCCGGGTGCGGCTCGCCCTGAAACGGGCCCTTCCCAAGATCCAGGAGGCGTTGGCATGAACGAGCTGAAGCTAGATATCCAGATTGACAAGGACATCGCCCTGGGCCGCTACACCAACCTGGCCCTTATCGCCCACACCAAGAACGAGTTCATCCTAGACTTCGCCCTGCTCCAGCCCCAGGGCGGGGCCATGGTGGTGAGCCGGATCATCACGAGCCCCCAGCACGCCAAGGCCCTCTTGCGGAGCCTGGCGGAGAACGTGGCCCGCTACGAGGAAACCTTCGGCCCCATCCCCGAGCCGGTGGCGGAAAACCAGGCCTAAGGAAGGCGTAAAAAGGGCTGGGCTTTCGCCCAGCCCTAAAGGTTTTCCCGCCACCAGTCCAGGTAGGCCCGAAGCCGCGCCAGCCTGCGGTCGGGCCGGCCGGAGCGGGAGAGCTCGTGCCCTTCCTCGGGCACCCGGAAAAACCGCGCCTTCACCCCGAGGTGGAAGAGCTCAAAACTTGCACTTATGCACCCTGGGGATAGTTATGCTCGGGGGACCAC
>NZ_JAKTNT010000029.1 GCF_022760925.1 Thermus hydrothermalis
TACACCCCTTGGCCTCTCTCTTGGGGTGGTCCAAATTTGGGGCAGCACTTCAGCGCCATGAGCTCGAGGAGAATGCGAAAAGGCGGTTGGATCAGGTGCGGAGCTATGCCGAGAGCGCCCGTTGCCGTGTGCGGATTTTGTTGAAACACCTAGGTGAAACCTTTGCGGGTTGCGGCTGCTGCGATGCCTGCGGGGGCGATAAGGGTCCCTGGGAGGCGCTGGACAGACTCGATGCAGAGGAACTCGAGCGGGCCTACCGTCCCCGGGATACCCTGCTGGCTTTCTTCGCCTGGGCCGAGGATAACGCCTGGCCCAAAGAAGGGCCCTACATGTATTTGGGCAGGACCAGCACCCTCATGGCCCTCAGGGGCCGGCATAAGAGCCAGAGCGGCTCATTAGGCCGCAAGTATACGGACAACCGCTTCTTCGGTCACCTTTCCTTCATTAAGCCGAAGGAGCTGGAGCGCGCTTTTGATGAGGCGCTAAAGAAAGGGTACCTCGAGATCAAAGACACGTACGAGGGTAAACCCCTATACGGGCTCACCGAGGAGGGCCGCGCTCGCCACGGGCGCAGGATGAAGCGGGAGGCGGCGGATGTCGGAGCTTGAGGAGACCTTAGAGAAGGTGGCAAGAAAGGTCCTCGGACTTCCAGTCGAGGCCCAGGCTTCCCTAGACTCCCTGAAAAAGAAGCTGGAGTCCCTTCCCCTAAACCGTAAGGAACAGCTTGTCGCTCCTATAAGCGTGGCCAAGCCAGCAGCGGTGGGCCCAGCCCAGGAAACAGGTGCTGGTGAGGTGGCTTCGGAGCTTCCATCGGCAGAACCTACCAAGGGGTCAGTGGCGCCAGTGGCCGAGGATCAAAGTCTCTTGCGCAGGCTGCGGGAGTGCGAAAAGAAGTTTCGGAAAAAGGCCGATGAAGCCGAAAAGCTCAGAATCCGCCTGGAAAAGGAACAAAAGGCCGGACGGGAAGCCGAGAGCGCCAGGGGAAGGGCCCTGCAGGAAGCGGCCCATTTGCGTAAAGACCTCGAGCGCCTAAGGAGGGAACTCGAGCAGGTCGGGAAGGAGCTCGAAAGTCTACGCAAGGAGAATGCCGCTCTGCGGGAAGATAAAAAGGGGTTGCAAGAGCGGCTTCGGGAGTATGAGGAGCAAGAGGGCGCTCTCAAGGCCAGGGTGCGCGAACTGGAAGCCGTCCAGGCGCAAAAGGAGCACCTCGAGGCCCAGCTCGCCCAGCTCAAACGTTTCAAGGAAGACCTTCCTGAGCCCTTTCCGCCGGAGGCCCTGTTTCGCGTTTTGGTGCTGGACTACCCCAAGCTAGGAAGCAAGGAAGACGAGCGGTTGGTGAGCCTAATTGAGGGCTACCGGGCCTTGCTCGAGGGGAAGGAGCATCCCGCGCTACGCCACACTAACCGGTGGCTCCTCACAGGTGAGCCCAAAGGGATCGTGCTCGTGGGGTTAGAACGGCTTTTACTGGATCTTGTCAATCTTCCCGTTGCGCGCTGGCTGAGAGTCCACGCCTTTCGCTTAGAGGCCCTGCTTCAGCAAGGGGAGCGCCTCGTTTCGCCCCGGTTGATGGAGGAGTGATGGACTGCGGGGAGCTACGGAAGCAGTTTGAGCAGAAATGGCTGGAGGACAAAGGGCGTTGGGAAGAGGAAAAAAGGGAACTGAAGGAACTCCTGGAAAAAAAGGACGAGGAAATCACAAAGCTGAAGCGAGAGCTTACGGAACAGGGGAATCAAATCCGCGAGCAATGCAGGCGTGAGCTAGAAGCTCTGCGAGCTGACCTCGAAGGGATGCGACAAGCCCATCGTAGGTGTGAACAAACCCTTCTACAGACCCAAAACCTGTTGGAGCACACCCAAAAGCGGTTGGAGACGCTCTCGCAGCCTCCGTTCGGGGAGGATTTTTTCCGCTACTTGCGAAAGCATATCGAGCTTTGGGATCAAACTCTAATAGAGGAGATTTCCCAGTTACATAGGGAAAATCTGGGGTCCTGGTTCAAAGAAACCTGGGCGGAGCGGGAAAAGGCCCTGTCCCAGGTCCTGAGCGCCGAGGTGGTGGACTGGCGCCGGGTGCGTACCGGCCTAGTACTGGAGTGGGCCCTTCTAGCCTGGTTGGAGGGGATACGCGATGGCTGATCTATGGACCCATGCGCTGAACCTGGATCATGCAGTGAAAGAGAGCGGGGTAGCCCAGGCCCGCGTGGCCTTTGAGGATTTCGAAGGGGTAAAGCCCCTCATGCGCCAGGTGTGGCAGGGTGAGCGCTGGAAGAATCTACGGGAACCGGTTCGCTCCCGAGGGGAAGAGTTGGTTCCCGCTCGAGTTCTCCTCGGCTACCTGCGGGGCTACTTTCTTTATCGGGAGGTGCCGGAGAACGACCAGGCCTTCTGGCCGAATTTCTTGAAAGACCTTGGGATCGAGGGGCACCAGCTCCCCGCGCCGGATGAGTACGACCGCCTTTGGGAAGCTTTGCAGTGGCACATCGAGACGAGACCCCACCTCAGAACACACCAGGGGGGCAAGCGGGATTTCATCGGCAGCCTGGACGCGATCTTCCAGTTCAAGGCTCTCCGCCTCAATGCGCTCAAAGATTCCTTCCTGACCTTTTATCAGACCGGGGAGCTTCCCGTGGCGGCCCATCCCTACGAGCAAGTGTTCCGCAGGCTCCGGGAAGCAATGGAAGTTCTCCTGGAGGAAGACAGGCTGACCGTGGATTTATGCGATCAAGGAGCGGTGCTTGAGTTCCTCAAGCAAAGTGGTATCTACTTGGGGGAGCCGAATCCCGTGCGGCTCCTGTTCCACCGCTCCGACCAGGCCCTGAAAGACCTTTATGGGAAGCTGAAAGGAAAGAAGCCGACCTCCAGAAGCACCGGCACGCGTTTCCGACACAAGCAAGTGAGGGTTGAGTGCCTGGAATGCCTGCCGGGGCTTGCGGAAATCCGGCCTGTGCTCACCCGAGAGCCGATACTGGAGGGTTGGAAGGTTTACGGCAAGGTAACGCTGGAAGACGGACGCTTCAAACGATTTTTCTGGGTGCCCAGGTTCACGCCAGAGGGAGAGCCCATAGCCGAGGAGCTGGAGGTCACCTTTGAGGAAGGCGAGATTGTGCGCTTCCGTCTGCACCACAAGGCGTTTGCCCTGCGTTTTTCCCGCGAACGGTGGAAGTTTGGTGAACATATAGAGTTGCGGCCCATTCATTTTGACCCCGACCGAGATCCCCTGCGCTTCTCGCTCGAGTCTGGAGGTGAGCCAAAAGAGCGATTGGAGGATTTGGAACGAGAGATGACACAAGCCTCCATTCCAACCGACACAGTTATCGCTGAGATCAGGGTTGATGGTCGGGGGGACGACTGGCGGAAAATAGCGGTCTTGCCTGTAGAGGTCAGGCCTGACGTGGAGTGTCAAGTGTTACCCGAAGGGCTCTTTGTCCGTACCCGACCTCCGGGCCTCGAGGTGCGGATTCGCGTCTTTTATGGGGAGCGGCTTCTAAGGGAAGAATCTCTAACCACGAAACCCGAGGGGCAATTGGTGGCGGAGGTGGAGCAAATACCTTTACGCATCGAGGTTTGTTTGTTTACCGAAACCCAGTCCTTTGCCCTGGCACCGGCAGGGTGGCCTGAGAGATGGTGGCGGCAAGGCTGGGGCTGGTCTTGTAAGGAATTATGTGTAGGAGTCACCGAGTACCGGGCCCACGCACCGCGCCTCCCATGAGCTACGCCACCCCTAACCCCCGGCTCCACCCCCATGGCCTCCTGTATCCTCTCCTCCGCACATAACGCTCGTACCCCGAGGCCAGTCCCCTGTTTCGCTTCCAGGGGGAAAGAGAGGGGGAATCCAGAAGGTGAGGCTCGAGGCCGTGGAAGAAGACCCACTAGCTTTGGGTAAACTACCCTAACCAAGCGCTAATGCGCTCTGGTTAGGGCTTTCCGAGGAAAGCCGATGGAGAGACGATACCCTCAAAATCCGGGCCGGTTTACAGCGGCCCATGCCCTTCGAGCCTGCTCTCCGGGCAATGTTGTGCGCCGCCACCCAGTCGGCGTTGTGCTGGAAGCCACACCGCTGACACCGGAAAAGGGCCTGGCTCCTGCGGTTCTCCCTGGCCGTGTGGCCGCACCGGGGGCATTCCTGGCTGGTATACTTGGGATCAACGGCTACCACCTGAACTCCCTTGAGCGCCGCCTTGTACTCCAGCAGAAAGCGAAACTTGCCGTAGGGCCAGAGGTTATGCAGGTGCCTTTCCTTGGCCCCTCGCTTGGTGGTGCGTTCTCTGAGACCCGTCAGATCTTCTATCGCCAGGATGTCCCCAGGTTCCAGGCTGTCCACAATACGCCTAGTCAGGGTGTGCAGGGCATGGTTTACAAAGCGGGCCTCCCTTCCCGTAAGCCGTGCCCAAAGGTGCTTCACCCCTTTGGTGCGTTCGGAAGGGCGATCCAGCTTGCTCCGTACTTCGGCCCGCTTCTTCAGGTAGTGCAAGCGCTTCCCCCTGAGGAAGCCGCCGGAAAACTGCACCCCGGTGGAGAGGGTAGCGAGCCCCTTCTGTCCCAGGTCAACCCCCACCACCTTGCCCCCATCGGCGGGCGGGGTAGGAACGTCAAGACGAAGGATAAGGTGGATGTACCATTTACCCCTCGGCCCTTTGGTGAGCACCCCGCCTTGGACGCTCTTGGCTCTTGCCAGCACCCCTCGCTGGTAGTTGCCCAGCTTCATCGGGATGACCATCCGGCCAGATACCGTAGTCAGCGAAACCGACTCAACCCGCAGGGACAGGGTGCGCTGGTCAAAGGTACAGGAGGTGGGTCGGTAGAACGTGGCCCGGCTTCCCCTTTCGCGGGCCACACGGAAGATAGCTTGTATCGCCAGGTTGGCCGAGAGTCCCATCGCCCGGAGGTCCCGGTAAACCAGGCGGTGCAGTTAGAATCGGCGGAACTGCCCCTTCTCCTTAGCCACCCGCAGGACATAGTTGCAGCCCTCGGCAAACCGTTGCACCGTGGCCTCCAGCGCCGCCTCTTGTTCGGCGGTAGGCTTGAGGGTGCAACGAAGGGTGAGAGTCTGCACAAACAAAGTATAGCGAGGTGAGTGGGTTTAGCCGCCTTGCGGCGGCTTGGGGCTCTACCTCCCCGACCAACCGCTACCGCAGTATGGTCGGGGTCTCTCACCCCAGACCCCAATACGATGAAGGTGTGCCGACCAGCTTCAGGGTCCGGATGCCCTTCGGGGAGCATACGGTAGACGGATGCAAAGATATGGGGAAGGTGGCTGGCGTGGCCTGGAGCGCAACCGACCACTTCTAAAGTGAAGCCCAGAAAGTTGGGGGACGAGGGATGGAGATCTTAGGCCTTGTGGGGGTGGACGGAGTGGTTCATCTAATGTCCAAGGACTTTGTGCTCCGTGCGGAGGTGGTGAAGAAGCCGTGCGCTTCCCCCACCGGGCCCGGATGGACGGGAGGGAGGCTCGTGGGGGAGGTAGCCCTCGGGCTAGGGGGCCTTCTCACCTTCCCAGAGCTAAAGGCGCACCACCCGTAGCCGGCCCCGGTAGGCCTCCAGGTGGGCGTCCGTGGTCTAGAGGACCCGGGCCCCCGCCTCCAGGGCCGTGGCCAGGACCAGGGCGTCCACCAGGGGTAGGGCGAGCCCCTGGGAGAGGCGGGCCGCCCGTTCCCCAATCGGCCAGTTGGGCCAAAGGACCCGACATACGGCGGGGATGGCCTCCAAGAGGAGATTCGCATCCTTCTTGGGGAGGGCCCCTTTGTAGGGAGAGGTGCAGGAGCTCCACTAGGCTCAGGCCCGAGACCACGCCCTCCACCCCCTCCACCAGTTCCCCCCAAACGCGCACCGCCTCGGGGTGCCCTTCCAGGAGGCGGAGGAAGAACCCGGTGTCAAGGCCGGTCAGGCCGCCCCTCCTCCAGGAGGCGGTGGGCTTCCTCGGTGGGGCGGACGCGGCCCGCCCGCTCCAGCACCTTCCGCCCCAGGGCGGTGCGCCGCTTGTCCTGGAGGTAGTAAGCGAGGGCCTCCGCGGTGAGGGCGCTCAAGGACTTGCCCTCGTTGGCGGCGGCTTCCCGGAGGAGGCGGGCCAGGTCTTCGGGGAGGTGGACGGTTAGGCGCATATACCCATAAGATAACATCGTCGTACTGAGCTCTCATCACTTTCTTCCCTGGCACAGGGCTGGGCAAAGTGATGAGATCTCGGGTACAGGGTCTATCGACATCAAAGACCTCATACCTGTATGATCCAGGCATGGCCAAGAAACTCACCCCCCTCAGCGAGTGGGCCGCCCAGCGGGGCATGACCTACCACCAGGCCTGGAAGCTGGCCAAGGCTGGCCAGATCCGCACTGAAACGGCGGGGCGCTTTCTCCTCGTGGTGGAGGAGGAAGCCGAAGCGTCTCCGAAGCCCAAGGGCGCCTACACCTTCTTCACCCACGCCGGCGGGGCCGGAAAGACCTCCCTTACCCGGGACCTGGGCTACGAGATGGCCTCCCGGGGGTACCGCGTTCTCCTGGTCGATGCCGACCCCCAGGCCAACCTCACCGCCTGGCTCGGGATGAACGATGTTGACCCGGAGGAAGACACCCTCCTCCGCTTCTACTTCCGGGAAAAGCTTCCCGAACCCCGGCAGGTCCTCGAGGGGCTCGACCTCGTTCCCTCCCACGTGAACCTGGCGGAAGCGGAGGTCAAGCTCGGTAGCCAGTCCCACCTCACCCTTGCCCTGCGGGGCGCCCTCGAGGAGTGGCTCGAGCGCTACGACCTCATCTTCCTGGACTCCCTCCCCTCCTTGGGCCCCCTGGCCATCTCCGCCGCCCTTGCCGGCCAGGGGCTCCTCGTCCCGGTGGAGCTTTCCCGCAAGAGCATCCAGGCCCTGGAAATCGTCCTCCGGGTGGCCGCCAGCTACGCCCGCACCCTGTCCCTCATGCGCCTCTGGTCGGGGGGGAGCTTCATCCGGGCCATCTTCCCCAACCAGGCGGAGGGCACGGTGCGGGACCGGGAAATCATGGATTACCTCCGGGAGGAAGTAGCGTCCATTGTCCCCGTAGCCGAACCCCTCACCCGCCGCCCCGCCGTCTACCGGGAAGCGCAAGCCAGCCACACCCCGGTCCAACTGGTGGGGGATGAGGAAGTCCGGCGCCAGCTCCGCCTCCTGGGGGACTTCTTCGTTGAAGAAGTCCTTCAGGGCGTGAAGGAGGAGGTGGGGGCATGAGCAAGAAACCCCGGGACATCATGGACATCCTCCTGCCCAAGGAGGCCATCGAAGCTTACGTGAAAAGCATGGAGGAGCTCAGGAAGGGACAGGGCGCAACCCCAGGCGCCCGAACCCTTCCCCTCGAGGCCCTCTCCCC
Organism: Thermus hydrothermalis; assembly: GCF_022760925.1. Classification (NCBI taxonomy): domain Bacteria; kingdom Thermotogati; phylum Deinococcota; class Deinococci; order Thermales; family Thermaceae; genus Thermus; species Thermus hydrothermalis. Next base: position 7,325 of record NZ_JAKTNT010000029.1, read on the forward strand.
CCGCCTCCAGCCCCGCCGCCGCTTTGACGAGGCCTCCCTCCAGGCCCTGGCCGAGTCCATCCGGGCCCACGGGGTCCTGGAGCCCCTCCTGGTCCGCCCCGTGGAGGGCGGGAAGTACGAGATTATCGCCGGGGAGAGGCGCTACCGGGCGGCGGGGATGGCGGGGCTTAAGGAGGTCCCCGTGGTGGTCCTGGAGGTGGACGAGAAGGCCGCCTCCGCCATCGCCCTCATGGAGAACCTCCAGCGTGAGGACCTGAACCCCTACGAGGAAACCATCGGGGTCCTGGACCTCCTGGCTCTGGAGCTCGGGAGGAACAGGGAAGAGGTGGTGAGCCTCCTCCACCGGATGCTCCATGAGAAGAAGGGGCACGTTGCCCGAAACGTTTCGGGCAACCCCGAAGCTCAAAAGGTGGAGGAGGTGTTCCGCCTCCTTGGCCGTATGTCTTGGGAGTCCTTTGTACGAACCCGCCTCCCCCTCCTCACCCTCCCCGAGGATCTGAGGGAGGCCCTCGAGGCCGGCTCCATCCCCTACACCGCCGCCTTGGAGCTCAAGAAGGTAAAGGACGATGGCCTTCGGAGGGCCCTTCTGGAAGAAGTGAAGGCGGGTCTCTCCTTGCGGGACCTGAAGGCTAAGGTGCGGCAGGCCCTGAAGCGGGAGGAGGCCCCTAGGCCCTGGCACCGGGAGGTCTTGGCGAAGCTCGCCAGGGTTGACCTCGAGGCCCTCCCCTCTGATAAGCGGGCTTTGGTGGAGGAGAAGCTAAAGGAGCTTGAAGCGCTCCTTGGGTAAGAGGAGCGTAGGTGGGCGACTTGGATAACCTCAGCCCCAGCTGGGGCAAGGGTTTGGGCCTATCAAGGCATTTCTCCGCATGTGGGTAGACTGTGCTGATCCTGTCAGGTATCATTAGTTCTAACCAGGGGTGCGACTATGGGGAAGAAGCCTACCCGGGTGTTTTCCATAGGGGACCTCGAGGTTTGGGGCGGGTCTCTAGATTTATGCGGACAAGCGGGAGAGCCACCAGACTTCTTTCTCGCGGTAAATGGCAAGTGTCCGGGGTGCGTGCGTGAAGAGGAGGCCCTCATCCTAAACGAAGGGAACGTGGAGCAAGCGTTGCGAAGGTTGCCGGACATGGGTGGGCTTAGGGCCATCGTGGTGGAGTGGCCAGACTACGGGGTGCCAAGCTTCGTCACACGGAGCCACTGGGAAGTCCTAGCCAACTATTTACGGGAGAAGGTTGGGCGCCTCTACGTGGGATGTGACGGGGGCTTGGGCCGTACGGGTACAACTTTGGCCATTTTGGCGGGGTTATGGCGTTTAACGGACTCTCCCGTGACCTTTGTGCGGGAGCGGTACGATCCCCACGCTGTGGAAACGCCCGAACAGGAAGCGTACGTGACCAGCATGATGCCACCAGGACGTTGAAAGGAGTAATGTGCCACCCAAGCGGATTAGTAGGCTCAGCAAAAACGACATTCCCTCAGTGCACGTGACCGCTTGGTCCATGGCCAACCTGAATTTGCTTATCGTAAGGGAACAGTTGGAGGCAGAGTGTGGCTGACAAAAGATGCGGCTTCCACTATAATTCCTACAGAGGCCGTGGACGAGCCATGTGTCGAGGAAATAGGCACATTAGAGTTAGTGCCACCCTTCTTACCCCTAGCGGTCGCCAGCTAAAGGTTTGGCATGGGTTTGATGCTGTGGGGGCAACATGGACGTTGCAGAGTACAAGCTTGTAGTCAAAGAGGTTACATTCTCTATGTGCATATCCTACGTCCGAGGGGACTATAGAGAGCGCCTTAAAGAGCCACCCGATACCACTATTGAGCACGCTGATGGTAAACGGATGAACTACCTCTATGGTAGTCAGGGCTTTAACTGTCGCAGGCAAAACAGACCTACCGTTCAGGGGGTAGCATGCGCACAAATGACATTAACGAGGCCGAAGCCGAGACCCTCATAGAAGAGCACTTGCGTGAGCGCGGATGGAAGCTTGATGATTTCAACGTCACCCGCAAGCACTGGCGAGAGCATCTGGATGGAGAAGAAGCAGATCGTGTCTTTTTCCACGACGGTCGCATTGTAGCGATTCTTGAAGCGAAGAGACCCGGTAAAGACCTCTGGGCCGCATTAGAGCAGGCTAAACGGTACGCCCGTACCTACAAGGAAAATACCGGCTATATCGTGCCCTTGATCTTCGCAAGCGATGGAAAGATTTTTCTCCGCCAGAATTTGAAAGCCAACACACTACCCGAGCGCATCACGAACTTTCCCACCCCACCCGAGTTTTTTGAGTTCTTTCGTCCCCAGGTAGTAGAACTACACGGCACCTTGCGCGACTACCAACGGGTGGCCGTCTCCCAAGTCCTGGCCGCAGTCCAAGCGGGTCGCCGTCGGATGTACCTTCAGATGGCGACAGGCACGGGCAAGACCATCACGGCGGCCGGCATCATTGCCAAGCTCTGGTCTGTGGGGCTTATCAGGAGGACGCTGTTTCTGGTGGACCGGGATGCGCTGGCGGTGCAAACGGTCAAGAAATTCAAAGCCCATCTGGGCGACAACTTTAACATTGATCGGGCGACGGGGGGTAGAGAAGATAAGCATCGCGATGTCCTCGTTACAACGATCCAGCACATGGCCGTGCGAAATAGGTACCAAGAATACGACCCAAGCCACTTCAGCTTGGTCATCCTGGATGAGTGTCACCGCTCTTACTTTGGCGAATGGTACGGCGTGCTTGACTACTTCGCAAAGGGCGGGGCTATTCTTCTCGGTTTAACAGCTACTCCTTCTGATAAAGAGACCGTGAACACCGATCGCTTTTTTAACCCAAGTTGCTACCCAGCCATCTTCTGGGTCAGGAGACTGATGTTATGGG
>NZ_JAKTNT010000030.1 GCF_022760925.1 Thermus hydrothermalis
AAGGACATTGAGGCCTTCTGCCGCCAACACCTGGCCGCTTACAAGGTGCCCCGCATCATTGTCTTCCGGGAAAGCCTCCCCAAGTCCAGCGTGGGGAAGATCCTGAAGCGGGAGCTCACCAAAGCGCTCGGGCCAAGGCGGTAGGATAGCCCCATGGGCAAGGTTTACAAGAAGGTGGAGCTGGTGGGGACGAGCCAGGAGAGCCTCGAGGGGGCCATCCAAACCGCCCTAGAGCGGGCGCAGAAGACCCTCCGGCACCTGGACTGGTTTGAGGTCAAGGAAATCCGGGGGACCATCGGCCCGGAGGGGGTGAAGGAGTACCAGGTGGTGCTGGAAGTGGGGTTCCGCTTGGAGGAGTAATCGCTTCTGCGCCCAAAGCTCACACCCCTTTACAAATCCTCGCTCAAGAGATATGCTAAGGGCAAGGGGGTGAAGGGGTATGAGCGCCACCGGTCTGGAGGTCTTTGACACCACCCTCCACAAGACCCACACCTGGCTCAAGGCCATCATGGAGGAGCTGGGCACGGAGGACCGCCACCGGGCCTACATGGCCCTCCGGGCCGTCCTCCACGCCCTCCGGGACCGCTTGCCCGTGGAGGAGGTAGCCCAGCTCGGGGCGCAGCTCCCCATGCTCATCCGGGGCATCTACTACGAGGGCTGGGACCCCACGGGCAAGCCCCTAAAGGAGCGGCACAAGGAGGCGTTCCTGGCCCACGTGGCCCGGGAGCTCAAGACCCCATCCGGCCCGGCGGTGGACCCCGAAAGGGCGGTGAAGGCGGTGTTCAAGGTCTTGGGGCAGAGGGTGGCCGAAGGGGAGATAGCAGACGTCCGCCAGCTCCTTCCCAAGGAGCTAAGGGGGCTCTGGCCCGAGGGCTAGGGAAGCCCCCCAGGCGGGGGGGTTAGTCCAGGACGAAGCGGTCCTCGGTTTCGTGCAGGCGCACCCGGTGGACGATCCGCTGGTCCTGGGCCCCATTGGGCTCGGTCATGGCCACCACGGTTACGTAGGGGCGCAAGGGGCTCCGCAAGACCTTCTTGGTGAGGGTTTCCTCCACCTGGAAGATGCCCGCGGAGTTGTTCATGGTCACCTGGATCTCCACCGGGACCTTCTCGCCCTTAAGGATGCGCACCTCGTCCACCGCCAGGGCGCTGATGGAGTGGATGTCAATGCTCCCCAGGGCGAAGGCCTTCCGCCCCCGGCCCTTGGTGATGTCCGTGCCGTCCGCCACGGCGGTGATGCCCGCCTCTATGGTGAGGGGCTCGGGGGAGAGGTCGTGGCTGTAGATGCTATGGAGCATCAGGGCCCTTAAGGCGGTGCGTTGCTCGGGGTCTGGGTAGATCTTTTCCAGGATGCGGTTCAGGATGGGCAGGGCCAAGGAAACCCCGAAGGCCTCGTGGTGGTCCCGGTGCACCTGGTTGCCCAGGTCGTGGAGCATGGTGGAGAGGAGGACCACCACATAAGCGTCCTCCAGCTCCCCCGCCCCGGACTCGAGGGTGTCCAGGCGCACCCCCGCCTCCGCCAAGAGGCCCAGGATGGCCACGCTGGCCGCCCCGGTGAGGAGGGCATGGACCCGGCCGTGGTCGTTGTAGCCCAGCTTGCGCATGGTGATGTAGTTGGCCATGTTCCAGCCAGCCCGGGCCTCGGGATCTTGGATCAAGAGCTCGTACGCCCTAAGCGCCTTGGGGAAAGGCCTGAGGCGCTCCCGGATGGCCTGGTCGGCCTCGGCGTAGAGCTTGGCCTTGGGGCTAGCTACGTGGACCACGCGTTCTCCCGTCATGCGCACCCCTCACCTTACACCGGGCCCTGCAAAAGGAAAGGGGCTCACTCCCCTTTGAACTCCGGCGCCCGCTTTTCCAGGAAAGCCCGCACCCCCTCCTTCATGTCCTCCGTGGCGGCGGCGTAGCCGAAGAGGTCCGCCTCAATCTCCAAGGCCTCCGCCAGGTCCAGCCCCTCGCCCCGCACCACGCTCTCCTTGGCCAGGGCCAGGGCGATGGGGGCGTTTTTCAGGATCTTCTGGGCGAGCTTCTTGGCCTCTTCCAGGGCGTCCTCCCCCACCCGGTTCACCAAGCCCAAAAGGAGCGCCTCCTCCGCCTCCACGTGCCGCCCGGTGAAGATGAGGTCCAAGGCCCGCCCCCGGCCGATGAGCCGGGGCAGGCGCTGGGTGCCGCCAAAGCCGGGGATGAGCCCCAAGCCCACCTCGGGAAGGCCCAGCTTGGCCCCCTTGGCCGCCACCCGCAGGTCGCAGGCCAGGGCGAGCTCCAGCCCGCCGCCCAAGGCGTACCCGTGGATGGCGGCGATGGTGGGGATGGGCAAGGCGGCGATCTCGGCGAAGACCTGCTGGCCCAAAAGGGCGTACTCCCGGGCCATGAAGGGGTCTTTAAGGGCGGCGATCTCCTTGAGGTCCGCCCCAGCGGCAAACGCCCTCCCCTCCCCCGTGAAGATGGCCACCCGGGCCTCGGGATCCTGGTGGATGACCTCCGCCACCTGGGCGAGCTCCTCCAGGACCTCCCGGGATAGGGCGTTGAGGGCCTCGGGCCGCCTTAGGGTCACCAGGGCGATGTTCCCCTCCACCTCGTAGGAGAGGTGCTGGAACTCGGGGATTTCCAGGATGAACTCGTGCTCGTGTTCGTGCTCCATGCTACACCTCCAGCAGGGCCAATAAGGCCACCTCCACCATACGCCTTATCCCCTCCTGGAGCACCTCGGGCGGGGCGAGTTCGGGGTCGCCGATCCGGTTGGAAACCGCAAGGATGGCCCCCGCCTTCACCCCCCGCATCCGGCCCAGGAGGAAGAGGGCGCTCGCCTCCATCTCAAAGGCCAGGACCCCAAAACGGCTCCATGCGCGGGCCGCCTCGGGGGTGGTGGCGTAAAAGGCGTCCTCGGTGGCCACCAGGCCCACGTGGTGGGGGTAGCCCCGCTCCGCCGCCTTCGCCCAAAGGGCGCGGAAGAGGGAAGGGTCGGGAACGGGGGCGTAGGGAAGTCCCCCAAGGTACTGGCGGGTGGCCCCGTCCAAGGGCACCGCCCCCTGGGCGATGACCAGGTCCCCAGGGGCCAGGGCCCCGTCCACCGCCCCGCAGGTACCCACCCGGAGGAGGACCCGGGCCCCAAGCTGGATGAGCTCCTCCGCCACGATGCTGGCGGAGGGAGCCCCCATCCCCGTGGTCTGCACGGAAACGGGCACCCCACGGTAGCGCCCGGTGTAGCCCAGAAGCCCCCGGTGGGTGTTGTAGGTCACCGGATCTTCCAAAAACGTCTTGGCGATCCACTCCGCCCGGCCCGGGTCCCCGGGAAGGAGCACCCGTTCCGCCACATCCCCGGGTTTGCCCCGCACGTGGATGGGACTCATACCGCCTAAGGATACTACAGCCTGAGGGCCGGAAGCCCTTCCACCAAGGTCTCGTCGTGGGTGGCGAGGACCAGGGCCGCCCCCACCTCCCCCGCCAAGGCGCGCATGAGGGCCAGGACCTCCCGGGCCTGGTGGCGGTCCAGGCTCGCCGTGGGCTCGTCCGCCAGGAGGAGCCTGGGCCTGAGGTAAAGGGCCCGGGCCACCGCCACCCGTTGCCGTTCGCCCCCGGAAAGCCGCTGCGGCAGGAAGTGGGCCCGCGCCCCAAGCCCTAGGCGCTCCAAGAGGAAAAGGCCCCAGGCCCGGTCCACCCGTCCCGCCAAGTACCCGGGGGCCAGGACGTTCTCCAAGGCGGTGAGTTCGGGGAAGAGGAAGTGGTGCTGGAAGACGAGGCCCAAAAAGCAGAGCCTGCGCCGGGCCAGGACCTCTTCCTTTAGTCCCCGGATGGGCGTCCCTTCCCAGAACACCTCCCCCTCCTGCAAAGGAAGAAGCCCCGCAAGGAGGTGGAGGAGGGTGGTCTTGCCGCTTCCCGAAGGCCCCAGCACGGCGAGGGCCTCCCCAGGCCCTAGCCGCAAGGAAAGCCCCCGGAAGAGGGGGCCGTTGGCGTAGGCGAAGCCGAGGTCTTGGGCCTCGAGGACCGGGCGCACCCTCTCATCCTCTAGGCAAAAGATGAAGCCTCGGTTAGAGTAGGACCGATGCGGGGAAGCCCCTTGTTCCAGGACCTGGCCCCGGAGGAGGTGGAGCTCGCCCTTTCCTACTTCCAGCCCCTCTTCTTCCCCAAGGGGAAGGCCATCTTCCAGCAGGGGGACCTGGGCCAGGCCCTTTACCTGGTGGAGGCGGGGCGGGTGCGGCTCTACCGCACCCACCTGGGCGGGCAGGAGAAGACCCTGGGCTTCCTGGGCCCCGGGGAGGTCTTCGGGGAGATGAGCCTCCTGGACCAAGGGGAAAGGAGCGCCAGCGCCGAGGCCGAGGAGGACGCCCACCTCCTCGCCCTCTACCGGGAAAGCTACCTGGCCCTCATCCGCCGCCTGCCCCTCCTGGCCCACAACCTCGCCCGCATCCTGGCCCGGCGCCTGAGGGAGCTCAACGTGGAGATGGACCTCCTGGCCTTTGAGGAGGCGCAAAGCCGGGTGGCCTACGCCCTCCTCAAGCTCCACCGCCAGGGGCATGGCCCCCGGTTCCGCCTGCGCCACCAGGACCTGGCGGCCCTGGCGGGGGCGAGCCGGGAAACGGTGACCCGGGTCCTGCACGACCTAAAGGAAAAGGGCGTCCTCGCCTTGGCCCCGGGGGAGGTGGAGGTGCGGGACTTTCGGCTTCTGGAAGAGGTGGCCTTCGGCCTGGTCTAAGGGAGGTGCGCCTTGCGCCTAAGGGTGGACGTGCTTCCGAGCGAAGGGGCGGTGTACCCCGATGTGGTCCTGGTGGTGGACGTGATCCGGGCCACCACCACCGCCGCCTGCCTCCTGGAGGCGGGGGCGGAGGCCTTGTACCTGGTGGATAGCCTCGAGGCCGCCCGGGCCTTCAAGGACGAGGACGTGGTCCTGGCGGGGGAGGTGGGGGGGCTAAAGCCCCCGGGGTTTGACCTGGGGAACTCCCCCCGGGAGGCCCTCGAGGCCCCCGTGGGGGGCAAGGTGGTGGTGATGAGCACCACCAACGGCACCAAGGCGGCCCACGCCGCCGCCAAGACCGGCAAGCACGTCCTCCTGGCCTCCCTCTACAACGCCCACGCCGCCGCCCGGCTTGCGCGGGAGCTCGCCACGGAGGAGGTGGCCATCCTCTGCGCCGGCAAGGAGGGGCGGGCCGGGCTGGACGACCTCTACACCGCCGGGGTCTTGGCGGAGTACCTGGGCCTTCTGGGCGAGGTGGAGCCCGAGGACGGGGCCCGCATCGCCCTGGCCGTCAAGCGGGCCTACCAGGACCCCTTGGAGGCCCTAAGCCTCTCCGCCGCCGCCCAGGCCCTCAAGGGGGTGGGCCTGGAGGGGGACGTCCCCTTCGCCGCCCAGGTGGCCAAGAGCGCCGCCGTGCCCATCCTCTCTGGGCGGGTGGGGGACGCCCTCATCTTCAAGCGGGCCTACTGAAGGCCCTCCTCCGCCAAGAGCTCGTGAAAGCGCCTTATGGCGGCGATGCCCTTTTCCAGGTTGAGGAGGTCAAACTTCTCGTTGGGGGCGTGCAGGTTATCGTCGTTGAGCCCTAGGCCCAAGAGGACGATGGGGGCCTTAAGGGCCTCTTGGAGTTCCGCCACCACGGGGATGGTCCCCCCTTCCCGGGCGTAGACCGGGGGCTTGCCCCAGACCTCCTCCAGGGCCCTGGCCATGAGGCGCATGGGGGGGCTATGGGGGTCGGTGAGGACGGGCTTACCCCCGTGGAGGCGTTTCAGGGAAAGGCGGTAGCCAGGGGGAAGGATCTCCCTCAGGTAGGCCTCGGTGAGCTCGGCCACCTCCTCGGGGTCCTGGTCCGGCACCAGGCGCATGGAAAGCTTCAGGCCCGCCTCGGCGGGAATCACGGTCTTGGAGCCCTCCCCCTGGTAGCCCCCATACACCCCGTTCGGGTCCAGGGTGGGCCTCGCCCAAAGCCGCTCCAAGGGGGCGTAGCCCTCTTCTCCCGGCAGGTGGTCCACCCCAAGCTCCCGCTTCAGGGCCTCCTCGTCCAAAGGGGGCCAAAGCCTTTTCTCCTCCTCGGCAACGGGCCGCACCCTATCGTAGAAGCCGGGAATGAGGACCTTCCCCGTCTTCTCGTCCTTAAGCCGGGCGAGGAGCCAGCCCAGGGCCTGGATGGGGTTCGGGGCCACCCCCCCGAAGGCCCCGGAGTGCAGGTCCCGCCTGGCCCCTTGAAGGCGCACCTCCAGGTAGCAAAGCCCCCTTAGGCCGTAGGTGAGGGTAGGGGTTTCGGGGGCGAACATGGCCCCGTCGGAGACGAGGACCACGTCCGCCCGGAGCCTCTCCCGGTTTTCCCGCACGAAGGGGAGGAGGTGGGGGCTTCCGATCTCCTCTTCTCCCTCCACCAAGAACTTGACGTTCACCCGCGCCGCCAAGCCCTCCAGGGCGGCCACGTGGGCCCAAAGCTGCCCCTTGTCGTCGGAGGCACCCCGGGCGTAGATCCGCCCCTCCCGCACCACCGGGGAAAAGGGCGGGGTTTCCCAAAGCTCCAGGGGATCGGGGGGCTGGACGTCGTAGTGGCCGTAGACCAAGACCGTGGGGGCCTTTTCGTCCAGGAGGCGCTCGGCGTAGAGGATGGGGTGGAGGGGCGTTTCCGAAAGCTCGGCGCGGAAGCCTAAGGCCTCGAGGCGGTCCTTAAGCCAAAGGGCCGCCCGGCGCACGTCCTCCTTGTGGGCGGGGTCGGTGGATACGGAGGGGATGGAAAGGAACTCCAAAAGGGGCGCTAGCGTCTTCACGCCCCCATGCTACCCTCTTCCGCCAAGGCCTTGCCCTCTTCCAGGAGGAGAAGCTTAAGCCTTGCCACCTCGGCCTCAAAGCGGGCCTGCAGGGCCTCGAGCTCAGCCCTGAGCCGCATGATCTCCTCCACCCCCGCCAGGTTCACCCCCAACTCCTG
>NZ_JAKTNT010000031.1 GCF_022760925.1 Thermus hydrothermalis
CATAACATCAGTCTCCTGACCCAGAAGATGGCTGGGTAGCAACTTGGGTTATTTTTACGTCTACTAGCCCTGGGCGAACCCTTCTCGGGTTATGAGCTTCTGCCACTCCGCGTACGCCGCCTGTAGGAGGGTTTCGGGGAGGGGCCTTATCTCAAGCCTCCCTACGTCCAAGGGTACTACCCAGTGAAGGCTTTCGGAGAGCTTTTTCTTGTCGCGCAGGAGGTAAGGCACAAGAGTAGCAAAGGGCATCAAGGGGACGGGGGGTGGGTCAAGCCACCGGAGGAGCCCAACCAAGAGCGGCGTGAGGTCCTTTCCCCCCAAAGCCCTGCCCAACAGGGCGGCGAAGAGGAGGCCGTAGGCCACCGCCGCCCCGTGGGGCAGGGCGTGGCGGGTGTGGGCCTCGAGGGCGTGCCCCAGGGTGTGGCCCAGGTTCAAAAGCCTCCTTTCCCCCTTCTCCAAGGGGTCTTTCTCCGTGATGGCCACCTTCACCGCCACCGCGCGGGCCAGGTAGGCCTCGAGGCGGGGGTTTTCCGGGGTGAGGTCCTCCACCCGGAGGAGCGCCTCGTCCCCTGCGATGATCCCGTGCTTGAAGGCCTCCACCAGCCCCTCCTTGAAGGTGGAGGAGGGTAGGGTCCGGAGCGCCTTCAGCTCGGCGTAGACCCCTTGGGGGAAGTGGAAGGCTCCCACCAGGTTCTTGCCCTCGGGGAGGTTGAGGCCCGTCTTCCCCCCCACGCTGGCGTCCACCACCGCCAAGGTGGTGGTGGGGAAGGCCAGGTAGCGTATCCCCCTCAGGTACGTGGCGGCCACGAACCCCCCGAGGTCCGTGAGGGTGCCCCCGCCCACCACCAGGAGGGTGGTGTTCCGGGGAAGCCCCCTTTCCGCCAGGAAGGAGAGGGCCTGGCCATAAACGGCCAGGCTCTTCGCCCCTTCTCCCCCCTCCAGGCCCAGGCGGTGCTCCACCCTAAGCGCCTCCGCCACCTCCAGGGCGAAGGCCTCCACCTGGCGGTCGTAGAGGAGGGCCCGGGGGCCTTCCACCCTCACCTCGGCCAAGACGCCCTCCCCGATGAGGATGGGGTAGGTCACGGGACTACGGACGCTTAACCTTTGCATACGCCCAAAGCTTCTCCACGATCTCCTCCACCACCTCTTCCACCTTGCGGTGGTCGGTGGACACGTGCACGTGGGCTTCCCGGTAGATGGGGGCGCGGGCCTGGAGGAGGGTGCGGATGCGCTCCAAGGGGTTTTCCACCTGGAGGAGGGGCCTTTCCCCGGGCTTCCTCGTGGCCCGTTCCAGGATGGTTTCCGGGCTTGCCCAGAGGGCCACCACCGGCCCCCGGGCGAGGAGGAGGCTTCGGTTTTCCGGGTCCACGAAGGTTCCCCCGCCCAGGGAAAGGACCAGGAAGTCCTTCGCCACCAGCTCCCGCACCGCCTCCTTTTCCATGCGGCGAAAGGCTTCCTCTCCCAGGTGGCGGAAGATGTCGGGGATGGAAAGCCCCGTGCGCCTTTCAATGTAGCGGTCTAGGTCTATGAAGTGGAGGAGGAGGGCCCGGGCCAGCTCCCGCCCGATGCGGCTTTTCCCCACCCCCATGAAGCCGGTGAGGCTGATGAAGGTGGCGGGGCGGGGGACCTCGAGGCGGGCCATGGACCTATCCTACGTTCCTTAGTAGCGGAGGACCCATTCCCGGTAGCGGGCCACCCGTTCTTGGATTTCCTCCATGGTATCCCCGCCAAACTTCTCCAGGTAGGCCTGGGCCAAAACGATGGCAGAGAGGGCGCAGAGGATGACGCTGGCGGCGGGGACGGCCGTGGTGTCCGAGCGCTCGCGGGCGGCGTCCTTGGGCTCGTGGGTCACCACGTCCACCGTGGGGAGGGGGCGCATGAGGGTGGCGATGGGCTTGAGGGCGGCCCGGATGACCAGCTCTTCCCCCGTGGTCATGCCGCCCTCCAGACCCCCAGCCCGGTTGGTGGTGCGGTAGAAGCCCCGCTCTGGGCTCCAGTAGATGGCGTCGTGCACCTCCGAGCCCCGCTTCATGGCGTTCTCAAAGGCGGGGCCGATCTCCACCCCCTTGACCGCTGGGATGGAGAGGGCCATCTGGGCCAGTCGGCCGTCCAGCTTCCGGTCCCAGTGCACGTGGCTTCCAAGCCCGGGCACCAGGCCACGGAAGCGGGCCTCAATGACCCCGCCCAGGGTGTCCCCTTCCGCCTTGGCCTGGTCAATGCGGCGGATCACCTCCGCCTCCGCCTCGGGGTCGGTCATGCGCAAAGGGCTTTCCTCTATGCGGGGGACGAGCTCCCAGGCGAAGGGGACCTGGCTCCACACCCCCGCCATCCCCGGCACGTAGCCCACCCCCTCCACCCCGAGGAGGGAGAGGAGCTTCATGGCCACCGCCCCCACCGCCACCCGCATGGCGGTCTCACGGGCGCTCGCCCTCTCCAGGACGTCCCGGAGGTCCTTGTGGCCGTACTTGATGCCCCCCGCCAGGTCAGCGTGGCCGGGGCGGGCGGCGGTGAGGGCCTTTTTGCGGGGCTCGTTCCCGGGGGCCGGGTCCATGATCTCCAACCAGTTGCGGTGGTCGGCGTTCTGGATGGCCAGGGCCACCGGGGCCCCGGTGGTGCGTCCGGCCCGTACCCCGGCCCGGAAGGCTATGCGGTCCGTTTCAATGACCATCCGCCGCCCCCGGCCGTAGCCCTGTTGCCGTTTGGCGAGCCAGGGGTTGATGTCCTCCTCCGTGAGGGGAAGCCCGGCGGGAAGCCCCTCAATGATGGCCAAGAGCTCGGGGCCGTGGGACTCGCCTGCCGTGAGGAACCTCATAGGGACATTGTAAGGGGGCGGGAACTTCCCGCCCCCCTTGGGTTTGGTGGATCCCTCTAGGGGTTTTGGGCAGCTTCCCGGACCACGTTGGCGGTGATGACCACCAAAAGCTCCTTCTCGCTGGTTTCTTGGGTGCGTTGCTTGAAGAGTTCCCCGATGAGGGGGATGTCCATGAGGAGGGGGACACCTTGTTGGGTCTGGTTGGTTTCCTGGGAGGCAAGTCCTCCTAGGACCACGGTCTGCCCGTCCCGTACTCGGAGCGTGGTGGTGACCACCTGTTTGGTAAAGCGGTCCACATCCCCGTCCACGGGGTTGCGCTGGACGTTGCCGGAAACCTCGGCCTTGATGTTCAGGAGGATCTGCCCGTCGGCGGTGATCTGAGGGGTGACCTCCACGATGATGCCCACGTCAAAGGGCACCCGTTCCACCTGGTCGTTTACCACACGGCGGATGAAGAAGGTTTCGCCCGATTGTAACCTTGCGGTTTGGTTGTTGAGCACAAGCTGGTTTACATCACGAAGGGCGCGGGAAAGGCCTTGCTTCTGGAGTGCATCCAGGGTGGCTATGATGTTCAAGCTAGCGAGACTCCGTGTGCTGTCAAAAATCAAGGACAAGCCGGAGCTGAGAATGCTTGCCACCACGTTGCCGCCGGAAATGGTATTCCACTGAATGCCCAGGTTGCGGCTAAGGTTAGACTCCACTTGCTGGATGCGCACCCTCAGGTTCACCTGGGGCACCGCCTGGTCCAGCCGGGGGATGAGCCCCTCCACCAGGGCCAGGTCCTCCTGGGTCCCGGTGACGATGAGGGTGTTGGTGCGCTCGTCCGCCACCACCGTGGCGGGGCGCCGGGCGGGCTGGGCCGCCTGCTGGCCTTGGGGCTGTTGCGCCTGCAGGGCCTCCTGGAGCACCTTGGCCAGCTCGCTGGCCTTGGCGTTGGAAAGCTGGTAGGCCCGTTGGAAGAGGGGCGGGCCCTGCTCGGGGGCCCGGTCAATCTGGGCGAGGAGGGTTTCCACCTCGGCCAGTTGCTTCTCCGTGCCCCGCACGGAGAGGACGGGTTGCCCCGGCACGGTCTGGACCACGATGCCCGGCACCTCCCGGGCCAAGAAGGGGGCTACCTTCTCGGCGTCGGCGAAGCGCAAGGGGTAAAGGCGCCTTTGCGTGGCCTCCTGGCTGGGGGCGGGGGCCTGCGGGGGCACGTCCGCCGCCTTGAGGAGCTCGGCGAAGAGGACCTGGTCGGCCTCGGCGGCCTCCAGGAGGAGGGCTTTGGGGTTGCCGGGGATGCTTTCCAGGCGGGCTTCAGGGAGTTCCTTCTCCAGGAGGGGTTTCAGGCGCTCTTGGGCCTCGAGGAAGGTGAGGTTCTGGAGGGCGTAGACCCGGCGCACCTTGGCTGGAGCCTTGGGGACGTCGGCGGCCTTGAGGAGCTCGGCGAGCCGGGCGTGGTCCTCCTCCGTGGCCAGGACGAGGGCCTTTTTGGGGTCCGTGGGCACCACGCTGATCTGGGCCCCGGGCACCTGGCCTTGGAGGAAGGCGAGGAGTTCGGGGAAGGTGGCGTGGGTTAGGGCGTAGGCCCGCTCCAGGCGGGGCTTGGGCTGGGCCAGGGCGGGAAGGGGCCGGAAGTCAATCCCCGCCCGCTGGAGGATGTCGGAAAAGCGGGCGTGTTGCTCCGGGGTGGCCAGGACGGAGAGGATGGCCTTGAGGCGCCCGCCCTCCTCCACCACGATCCAGTTCACGTTGGGCCCAGCGGCCTCCCGGGAGAGGAAGGGGAGGAGGTCATTTTGCACCCAGGCCTTGGCGGACTCCACGTTGGAAACCACCTGGACCTGTCCCCCCTGGCCTTGGATGGCCTGGCGGTAAGCGGCCTCGGGAATGCCCACCACGTAGGGCCTGCGCTCCGCTGCCCCGGCGCGGCTTGGGGCGTCCACCAGGGCGGTGATTACCTGGGTGGGGGCCACCACCACCACGTCCGGGGGTAGGAAGAGGTAGTCCAGGTTGAACTGGGCCCCGTAGGTGGCGAAGAGGAGGTCCCACACCTCCCGGAAGGGCTTGCCCTGGAAGTCCAGCTTCACGTTGGGCAAGGGGGGCTGGGCCTTGGCCGGGTCCCCCGAGGCGTCGTAGGCCCGGTAGATGAGGGGCTGGAGGCCCACGCTCTTGGCCAGGGCTTCCAAGACCACGTCCAGGGGCAGGGTGGCCCCGGCCCGCACCTGGCTTTCCGAAACCTTCAGGTCCACCTTGGCGGCGAAGCGAGGCTCGTCCGGAAGGCTTCCCGCCAGGGCAAAGAGGCTTAGGCTTCCTAAGGCCCAAATCAAGGGCTTCATAAGGGTTCTTTTCACTGACCACCTCCCGCTTGCGCTTGCGAAATTGCCAGGTCTAACGTTTCCTCTTTCAAAGCCAAGGTGATGCGGTTGCCCTCAATGCGGCGCACCACCGCCTCGGTTCCGGGGATAGGGCTACCTGCGGGCAAGACCAGGTAACCGTCCTTGCTCTCCAGAATGGCCACGCTCACCGGGCCCAAAAGGGTACCGGATAGCTTGAGCCCCCTTTCCTCCACCAGGGCCTCGAGGGGGGTCTTGGACGCTTGGGCTTGCGGCGTTTCCGTAGCCCCTTGGGGGGCCTCCTCCTGGACCAGGGGCGCTTCCACGAGCGCCGCCGGGGGGGTCACGGCCACGCTCCCTTCCACCCGGGCCGGCGGGACCGTTGCCTTGGGGGCGGGCGTGAGGACCTTGGGGGCGGGGAGGGCGCCTTGGGTGCCAGGCAGGGGTCTTGGCGTGGTGGCCACCTGGGGCGTGGGCAAGGGGGTGCCCTGGCTCACGCGCACCGGGGCGCCCGTGGGTACGGGCTCTGGCCGGATGGCCGGGGTGGGCGTGGGCAAGGGGGCTTGGGGCGGGGCCTCCACCACCAGGGGCACGAAGGGGTTAGGGGGTGGGGCCTCCGGTTTGGCCTGGGGCACGGGAAGGGGGG
>NZ_JAKTNT010000032.1 GCF_022760925.1 Thermus hydrothermalis
CGGGGGAGGGAGTGAAGGTTTATGCGGGGTATGCGGGAGGTGCAAGTTTTGAGCTAGAGCACCTCCGCCATCCGGAGCGCTATGGTCTATACCTCCTTTAAACCCCTGGGCTTCTACTACGGCCAAGGAAGGCTTAGGGAGCTTCGGGCCTTTCGCCGGGTGGTGCTCCAGCCCTGGGCCTACACTCCAGAAGAGCTCCAGGCCCTTACCCCCACAGAACCCCTCGCCTATCTGAGCCTAGGGGAAGATCCAGGTCCCAAAGCCCCGTGGCAACTGGGCCCCGTCAACCCCCTTTGGGGCACTAAGATCGTGGACCCCGCCCACCCCGGATGGGTGACGCAGGTGGTGGAAAGCGCCTTGCTCTACCTAGCCCGGGGGTTCCAAGGCCTCTTCCTGGACACCCTGGACCAGGCGGCCACCGTAAGCCGGGAGGGTACCCTCCGGCTCCTCCTAGAGCTCCGGCGGGCCGTGGGATCCCACTTCCTCCTTGCCAACCGCGGCTTCGCCCTCCTACCCCACCTGGCAGACCTCGTGGACGGCATCGTCTTTGAGGGCTTCTCCACCACTTGGGAAGGGGGCGGACAACCGCTTCCGCGCTCCATCTTGCGAGCAAACGCCACATGGGCGCAAGTCTTGGCCCGGTTCCATTGGGAACGCTACAGCCTGGATTATGCTCCCCAGGCAAGGCTAGCCCGTTGGGCCCAAAGAAGAGCCCTACGCCACGGCCTCGTTCCCATCTTGGCGCAAGAAAAGCACCTCCTCCTCCCTACGGGCACAGGGGACTGATCCGGTCCAGGTTCACCACCGTCACATACGGCACAAATCCCTCCGCCCGGGACTTTTGGCACGCTGTCTGGACGTTTTCCGGCTTGGTGGCGTAGTCCACGGTGAGCACCAGTTTCCCCGCATCGCGAATTGCCCGGGCGTGGTTCAGGCGCACTTGGCAGCCCGAGCCCGTGCAAGGACGATCGGTGGCGTAGAAGAAGAGCTCCTCCAGGCCAATGCCGTCCATAGCGGACAGGTATCCCGGCCGCATCCGGAGCTCCGGGGCATTCTGGGGAAACACCCAGAAATCCGGCCGCTTGGCCTTTACGTAGGCACTAATCCGCACCAATAGCGCCACCATCTTGGTCGCCAGGGAATCGCGCGTTTCGCCGGGCACCAAGGGTAGGCTTATGCCCTCGTAGGCGTCCACCAAGTCCAGGTAAACCCCTTTAAACCCCGCTGCCAAGGCCTTATCCAGGCGGGGCTGAACCACCAGGGTCCACCAGTCTTCATCCCAGTACTTCACGTACCATTCCCCGCTCCAGCCGGGCACAGGATTTAGCAGGAGATCGGGAGCGTTCTTCTGCACCACGGGATACTCTACCCGGTAGTCCTCTATTCCCCCGATCTCCATGTAGGCCAGAACAGGCTTCCCCTTGAGGGGCGCCAGATCCGTGCTGGCCCAGGGCTTCTGGCCATCCTGGGTCAGGTCTATGACAAAGAGGTCCGCCGCCGTGGCACCCAAGGCGCTAAGCCCGGTGGCCGGATAGCCGGTGAGCTGGTAAACCCAGGTGCGTACGCTGAGCGAGGGTGGGGGTGGAGAGGGGTAAGGCCCAGAAGCCACCGCGCCTTCCCGGCAGGAAACCAGGGCGAACAGCAACACCCAACCAACCATCCAACCCGAAAAGCTGGGCGCCTTGCAGCCGCTAGAAGAATAGGGCATCTCCTCTTCACCTTAGCGCTGCCCTCTGAGAAGCGGGTACCCTTTCGGTGAGATACCCCCACCGCCCACAGGGCCGTGGCCTGACGCCTTTTCCCAAGGCTCAAAGGGCGGCCACCCCGTGCGCTAGGAACGTACCTGAACCAGGGTCAGGCAAAACCCCTTCGCGCAACCCCAGCGGCCAAGACCCCACCTTCTTCCCCCCACAGTCTGCACCAACCCTGCCCTACCCCGATGATCCAGGTACCGGAAAGGTTCGCAGTATTCTTAGGCCGTGCTGCGGGTGGTGGTCCGGCCAGGCAAGGAGCGGAAACTGAAGAACTTCTACCCCAACCTCTACCGGGACGAGATCCAGGAGGCCCCCCCCGAGGCGGGGGTAGCGGAGGCGGTGGCGGCGGATGGGGGTTTCCTGGCGGTGGGCTACTACGACCCCCGCTCCAAGGTGCCTTTCCGGGCCTTCCGCTTTGACCCGGGGCCCCTGGACCGCCGCTTTTTCCTCGGGCGCTTCCAGAAGGCTTTGCGGAAGCGGGAAGGGCTTGGGGTCTTCCATCGCCTGGTCCACGGGGAAGCGGACGGGCTTCCCGGGCTCGTGGTGGACCGCTTCGGGGAGGTTTTGGTCCTCCAGGTGCGTTCCCGGGGTATGGAGGCCCTAAGGGGGGTGTGGTTTCCCGCCCTCCTCGAGGCCACCTCGCCGAAGGGCGTCTACGAGCGGAGCGATGTGGAGGCGAGAAGGCAAGAAGGCCTTCCTGAGCGGGTGGGGGTGGTCCAGGGGGAGGTACCCCCCGTCCTGGAGGTGGAGGAGGACGGCCTCCTTTTCCCCATCCCCTTGGCCCTGGCCCAGAAGACCGGGTTTTACCTGGACCAGCGGGAAAACCGCCGCCTCTTTGAGGCCATGGTCCGGCCCGGGGAGCGGGTTCTGGACGTGTTTAGCTACGTGGGGGGCTTCGCCTTGCGGGCCGCACGAAAAGGGGCTTACGCCCTGGCGGTGGACAAGGACCTCCAGGCCCTTTCCGTCTTGGACCAGGCGGCCCTGCGGGCGGGGCTTCGGGTGGATATCCGCCAAGGCGAAGCCCTGGAGGTGCTCAAGGCCTTGGAAGGCCCTTTCCACCACGTCCTCCTGGACCCGCCCACCCTAGTGAAGCGCCCGGAGGAGCTTCCCGCCATGAAGCGCCACCTGGTGGACCTGGTGCGGGAGGCCCTAAGGCTCCTCGCCCCAGAGGGGTACCTCTGGATTTCCGCCTGCAGCTACTACCTCAAGGTGGAGGACCTCCTGGAGGTGGCCCGCCGCGCCGCCGCAGACCAAAGGATGCGCTTACGGGTGCACGCCGTCACCTACCAGCCCCGGGACCATCCCTGGAGCCTCCACGTGCCGGAAAGCCTCTACCTCAAGACGCTCATCCTGCAAGAGGATGCCCTCTAAGGGGGTATGATGGGAGGCGAAGCACCCTTGGGGTGCGTAAAAGGAGGCCAGTATGGAAGTGGCACGGGGTCTAGAAGGTGTGTTGTTCACGGAAAGCCGGATGTGCTTCATTGACGGGGAGGCGGGAAAGCTCTACTACTACGGCATCCCCATCCAGGAGCTCGCCGAGAAGAGCACGTTTGAGGAAACCACCTTCCTCCTCCTCCACGGCAGACTTCCCAAGCGAGAAGAGCTAGAGGCCTTCAAAAGGGATTTGGCTTCCCGCCGCTCCTTGCCGGAGCACCTCCTGGAGTCCTTCCGGCGGTACCCCGTTTCCGCCCACCCCATGAGCTTCCTGCGGACCGCCGTCTCCGAGCTGGGCATGTTGGACCCCACGGAGAGCGATATCTCCAAGGAGGCCCTCTACCAAAAGGGGCTGGACCTCATCGCCAAGTTCGCCACCATCGTGGCCGCCAACAAGCGGCTTAGGGAAGGGAAAGCCCCCATCCCCCCCAGGGAGGACCTCTCCCACGCCGCCAACTTCCTCTACATGGCAAACGGGGTGGAGCCTTCCCCCGAGCAGGAGCGGCTCATGGACGCCGCCCTTATCCTGCATGCGGAGCACGGCTTTAACGCCAGCACCTTCACCGCCATCGCCGCCTTTTCCACGGAAACCGACCTCTACTCCGCCATCACCGCCGCCGTGGCCTCCCTCAAGGGCCCCCGGCACGGCGGGGCCAACGAGGCGGTGATGAAGATGATCCGGGAGATCGGCACCCCCGAGCGGGCCCGGGAGTGGGTGCGGGAAAAGCTCGCCAAGAAGGAGCGCATCATGGGCATGGGCCACCGGGTCTACAAGGCCTTTGACCCCCGGGCCGGGGTCCTGGAGCGCCTGGCCCGGTTGGTGGCGGAAAAGCACGGCCACTCCCAGGAGTACCAGATCCTCAAGATCGTGGAGGAGGAAGCGGGGAAGGTGTTGAACCCCCGGGGCATCTACCCCAACGTGGACTTCTACTCCGGGGTGGTCTACTCCGACCTGGGCTTTGGCCTGGAGTTCTTCACCCCCATCTTCGCCGTGGCCCGCATCTCGGGCTGGGTGGGGCACATCCTGGAGTACAAGGATTTGGACAACCGCCTCCTCCGCCCCGACGCCAAGTACATCGGGGAGCTGAATCGGCCCTATATCCCCTTGGAGGAGCGCTAAGGTTTTTGGGGGCTTGGGGCGCTAGGCCCTAGGCCCCTTTTACAGGCCGCAAAAGGCCTCGTAGTCTATGAGCTCCCGTTGCGTGGGGTTGTCCCCGCACACGGGGCAGGCAGGGTTGCGGCGCACCTTGAGCTTGCGGAAGCCCGCCTCCAGGGCATCGTAAAGGAGAAGGTGGCCCGCCAAGGGCTTGCCCAGGCCCAAGAGGACCTTGAGGACCTCCGCCCCCATCAAGGCCCCCACCACGCCCGGGAGCACGCCGAAGACCCCGGCCTCGGCGCAGGAGGGCACGGAGCCGGGGGGCGGGGGCTTGGGGAAGAGGCACCGGTAACAAGGCCCCATCTCGCCTTCCTCCGTGGGGTGGTGGAAGACCGCCACCTGGCCGTCAAACTGGTAGATGGCCCCGAACACCAAGGGCTTGTTGAGGAGGACGGCGGCGTCGTTCACCAGGTAGCGGGTGGGGAAGTTGTCCGAAGCGTCCACCAGGACCTCGTACCCTTTCAGGATCTCCAAGGCGTTTTCCGAGGTGAGGCGGACGGGGTAGGCGTCAACCCGTACCAAGGGGTTTAGGGCCTGCAGGCGCTCCTTGGCCGCCAAGGCCTTGGACTTGCCCACGTCCTCCGTGGCGTAGAGCACCTGGCGGTGGAGGTTGGAAAGCTCCACCCGGTCCATCTCCACAATCCCCACCCGC
>NZ_JAKTNT010000033.1 GCF_022760925.1 Thermus hydrothermalis
TGTACTGCGGCCCTAAATTTGGACCACCTTACCGGTCAGTTTAGTCAGGGCTCCCATCCCCTTTCAACAGGCTCTCCGAAAAGGCCTCGGGCGTCATGTAATCCAAGGCCGAGTGAGGACGCTTACGGTTGTACACCTGGAAGACAAACCGCTCCACCGAGGCCCGCGCCTCCGCCAGGGTCCTGTACTCCCGCAAGGCCACCCACTCCTCTTTGATCGTCCGGATCAACCGCTCCGCGTGCCCGTTCTCCCAAGGCCTCCCCGTCCCCGCGTAACTGAGCCGCACCCCTAGCCCCAAAAGCCGCTCCACATACGCCCTGGAGGTGTACTGCACCCCCCGGTCCGAATGGTGCACCTCGGGACACCCCTCCCTCAGGGCCATCTCCAGGGCCGCAAGAGCAAGCCCCTGGGACAGCCTCGGCCCCAGGGCCACCCCCAGGATCTTGCGGGTGTGGAGGTCCATCACCACCGCCAGATAGGCCACCCCCTCCCCCAGGACCACGTAGCTCAGGTCCGCCACCCACACCTGGTGCGGGCGGGTCACCGCGAGTCCCGGCAGGAGGTTCTTCACCCCTTCCGGGAGAAGGCCCCCTGGGGAGGTGGTCCTGGGGGAGGGCCCCTTGCGGGGAAGGAGCAAGCCCTCCTCGCGCATCAGGGAGCGCACCCGCTTCTCCCCCACCTGGACACCTTCCCCCCGCAAGAGGGCGGTGAGGCGCCGGTAGCCGTACCGGGGCCAGGCCGCCGCCAGGGCCCGCAAGCGTTCCCGGAGGGCCCTCTCCTCGGGAGGGGGGTCCTGGGGCCGGTAGTAGAGGGTGCTCCGGGGCACCCTGAGGACCCGGGAAAGCAGGCGGAGGGGGTAGGCTCCCTTGAGGGCCTTCACCAGCTCCCGCCTTTCCTTTGCCGGTAGAGCCCCGAGGCTTTTTTTAGGACCTCCAGCTCCAGGGCCATCTGGCCGACCAAGCGTTCCAGCTCGCGGATGCGGGCCTCCTGCTCCGCGCAGCCGGAGGTGAAGGCGGCGTGGGCGTTCTCCAGGAACTCCCGCTGCCAGCGGTAAAGGAGGGACTCCGCCACCCCATAAGCCCGGCAGGCTTCGGCCACGGTCCTTTGACCCGACAAGACCTCCAACACAATTTTTGCCTTTTCCTTCGCTGACCACCTGCGCATCTCGCTACCCCTTCAGACTACACCCCTTGGCCTCTCTCTTGGGGTGGTCCAAATTTGGGGCAGCACTTCA
>NZ_JAKTNT010000034.1 GCF_022760925.1 Thermus hydrothermalis
CTCAAAACTTGCACCTCCCGCATACCCCGCATAAACCTTCACTCCCTCCCCCGGGCGGCCCCAGACCCAGGGCGTGGAGCTCCCGCAGGATGACCTGCACCACCAGCTCGGGCAAGAGAACCCGAGCTGCCCCCTCCCTGGCCTCCCGCCAGCTCCCCTTCCCCTCCATCCCCACCCAGTGGGCCAGCAGGTAGGCCAGAAGGGAGAGCACCAGAAAGCGGTGCACCCCCAAGGCCGTCCGCTGCCCGAACTGCCCCAGGGAGAACTCACTCTTCGCAGCCCGGAAGAAGTGCTCTACCGTGAACCGCCTCCTTCCCCAGGTGAGCATGGTCCGGGGCGTGGCGGGAAAGGTGGCCACCACGTACCGCCACTCCCAGCCCCCTTGGGGCAGGGGGTAGCGGTACCAGGCCACCCAGACCGGGAAGGAAAGCCCCCACAGGTAGACCCGGCTCCCCTGCCGCCTGAGGTCCAAAAGCCTTCCCCCTCCCCGCAGCCTCCGGTCCCGCCGCATCCCCACCACCGTTTCCAAGCCCAACCGCCTCACCCCAAAGAGGAACCAGGCCGTACCAAAAGCCGCGTCCGCGGCCACCCGTATCCGGAAGGTCCGGCGCATCCAGAGGGGCAGAGAGGCCAGGAGGCTCAGGGCCAGGAGGGAGAGGCCTTTCTCCCCCTTGCCCCGCCATAGACGGTAGGCCCAGGGGACGCGGAGGTCCCCGTAGACGAGGTAAAGGACCACGAGGTGGAGGCCCCACTTGCCGTGAAAGAAGGAGAGGGGGAGGTGGGGGAAGTGGCCCCGCTTTTCCAAGGTGACCAGGTCCAGGACCACCAGGAGGCGGGGCTTGGGGCCCTTTCTCCGCCTGGCCCGGTCCAGGGCTTTCTGGGCCTCCTCGCGGGCCAGGCGGATGAGGGCGCGGGTGGGCCAGGGGTAGCGGTTGAGGAAGCGGGAGAGGGCGGAGGGGGACTTGGTCTTGCTGTGCTGGGGTCTAGCCTTGCCGTGACCGGTGAGGAAAAGGAACAACAGGGCCTTCAAGGATTCCCGCAGGTGGGGGGTTGGCATGAGGGCCAGGATGGTCCAAAGTAGGGATAGGGCCGCTTGGGTCATGGCACCCGTCATCAGACGGGAAACCGGCGGCCCCTTTCAAGTGGTCCCCCGAGCATAACTATCCCCAGGGTGCATAAGTGCAAGTTTTGAG
>NZ_JAKTNT010000035.1 GCF_022760925.1 Thermus hydrothermalis
GTGAGGAGGGCCACCTGCACCTCGGTGCTCCCCGTGTCCCCGGGGAAACGGGCGAACTCTTCAATAACCTTCTGCTTTTCTTCCTTGGTGATGGGCATCTTTACCTCCGTCAGGGGGGAAGGCGCTTTGAGCCCCTTCCTCCTCAAAGCCCCTCAGGGCCTCAACCAGGATAGGCCCCTTTGGCCTTTCCGTCAAGGAGAAAGAGGAAAAGGGCGAGGAGGGCGAGGCCCGCCCCCACCCCGAAGGCCACCTCGGCGCCGAAAGCCTGCCAGAGGAGCCCAAAAAGGAGGCTTGCGGGGAGAAGGAGCACCCCCACCACGGTGTGGTAGAGGCCAATGGCGCTGGCCTTGGCCTCTGCTGGGACCAAGGTGGCGAGGTAGGCCCGGCTACTCCCCTCAAAGGCGGCGGAGTAGAGGGCATAGAGGAGCAAAGAGGCCACGCCCCAAGGGGCGCTTTCCGCCCAGGCGAAGCCCAGGTAGACCAGGGCGTAGACGAAAAACCCCAAGGCCACCACCCGCCTGAGGCCCAACCGGTCCGCCAGGCTCCCCAAGGGGTAGGAAAGGAGGGCATAGAGGAGGTTGTAGGCGGTATAGGCCAGGGCCACCGCCTCTTGGGAAAGCCCGAGGTCCTTCAGGCGGAGGAGGAGGAAGGCGTTGGAGGACAGGGCCAAGGCGAAGAGGCCCGAAAGGAGGAGGAAGCGGCGGTAGGCGGGGGGCATGGCCCTAAGGCGGAGGGGAGGGAGGTGGGAGGAGGGGGGCCTCGAGGCGGGTTCCCGCACCAGGAACAAGGCCAAGAAGGCCAGGCCCGCGGGCACGGCAGAGGCCCAGAACACCCCCCGCACCCCCACGTGGGGGAGGAGGAGGTAGGCCAAAAGGGGCCCTAGGGTGGCCCCCAAGGTGTCCAGGCCCCGGTGGAGGCCGTAGGCCCGGCC
>NZ_JAKTNT010000036.1 GCF_022760925.1 Thermus hydrothermalis
AACCCAAGTTGCTACCTATCCCCTGGATCTGAAAAAATAGTGGCCGCTATGCTTTCCCGTCTCATAGCGGCCTTTTGCATTATAGACGACGCCCTGCAAGCCATGGGCTACAAGGATGACCCCCAAGCCAAAACGCCCGCCTCCGCCATCCTCACCCTCGCCCTCCTTGCCGCCCTAGAGTTCGGCGGCAAGCACAACAAGGCCCTGGCCCTCGCCAAAGACCTCGGCCTCTTCACCCACGTCCCCTCCCCAAGCCGCTTCAACCGCAGGCTCCACGCCCTCTACCCCCTCCTTCTCCCCCTCCTCCACCTCCTGGCCCAGGTCTGGAAGCACCTCCACCAGGCCCAGGCGTATGCCTTGGACACCTTCCCCCTCCCCGCCTGCGAGAACATCCGCGCCCCCCGCTCCCGCCTCTTCCCGGACAAGGCCTACCGCGGCTTCATCCCCAGCAAGCGGGTCTACTTCCACGGCCTCAAGCTCCACCT
The DNA here is from genome assembly GCF_022760925.1 of Thermus hydrothermalis. NCBI lineage: Bacteria > Thermotogati > Deinococcota > Deinococci > Thermales > Thermaceae > Thermus > Thermus hydrothermalis. The sequence goes on from NZ_JAKTNT010000036.1 coordinate 486, forward strand.
CCTGGTGGACGACGGGAAGTTCGTCCACGAGGTGAACCTGACCCCGGGGAGCTTCCACGACCTCGCTTCGCTTCTCCTCCTTCCCCTGGACCTTCCCGAGGGGGCGGAGCTCTACCTGGACCGGGGGTACGAGAGCCATCTGTACGAGGACCTCCTCCGGGAGGCCCAGGAGGTTGTTCCCATGGTCATCCGCAGGAGGAACAGCCGGCGGTATCTCCCTTGGATGCAGTACCTGGCCATCGTGGGGCGGAGGGTGGTGGAGACGGTGGGGAGCATGCTCCATCACCTCTTCCCCAGGCGCATCCACGCCGTGACCCAGGAGGGTTTCGTCATCAAAGTTCTCACCTTCGTCCTGGCCCATAACATCAGTCTCCTGACCCAGAAGATGGCTGGGTAGCAACTTGGGT
>NZ_JAKTNT010000037.1 GCF_022760925.1 Thermus hydrothermalis
CCTAGGGTGGCCCCCAAGGTGTCCAGGCCCCGGTGGAGGCCGTAGGCCCGGCCCAAGGCCCCTTGGGGCACGCCCTCCGCCAAGAGGGCGTCCCGGGGGGCTGTGCGAAGCCCCTTACCCGTGCGGTCCAAAAAGCGGTAGAGGAGGACGTGCAAGGGGCTTTGGGCCAGGGCGAGGAGGGGCCTTAAGAGGGCGGGGAGGCCATAGCCCAAAAGGAGAAGAGGCTTGCGCCGGCCCAGACGGTGGGAGATCCTTCCCCCCACCACCTTGAAAAGGCTCGCCGTGGCCTCGGCCACCCCCTCCACCAGGCCCAAGGTGCTCACCCCCGCACCCAGGCCCGTGAGAAAAAGGGGCAGGAGGGGGTAGACCATCTCGCTCGCCACGTCCATGAGGAAGCTGACGAGCCCTAGGAGGTAGACCAAGGGGGGAAGCCTCATGGCCGGTGTTTCAGGTAAAGCCCCAGGAGGAGGGGTTCGGGAAGGGTCATGAGGAGGGAGAGGGGGTCCAAGGGTGCTGGGGCTAGCCAGGCTGGCCCTAAAGGGGTGCTAAAGGGAGTGAGGAGGGCCACCTGCACCTCGGTGCTCCCCGTGTCCCCGGGGAAACGGGC
>NZ_JAKTNT010000038.1 GCF_022760925.1 Thermus hydrothermalis
CTACACCCCTTGGCCTCTCTCTTGGGGTGGTCCAAATTTGGGGCAGCACTTCACGGTACAGGCTCAGGCCACGAAGATAAGCGACGCGATGGCCAAACTTAAGAAGGTGGACCACATAGTCCAGGTGGTGGAGGAAAAACTCCCTCCGCCTCCGCCTGAACGTTCCGCCGAACGGAAATACCGCGTCTGGGTGAGAAACCCCGAAACAGACCGCGTTACGGAGTACATAGTCTTTTTTGGAGCCCCGAAGGGCGGGCGCTACTTCAACCTCCTGAGCATCCGCTTTGAAGAAGCACCTAACTTTGACGAGGCGCTTTATGGCGTCGCCTACCTCTCCGGGATCGTTGAGGTATTGTGTTTGGGGCTGGCCAAGCAGACCAGTGACAACATCATGTACTGGCTGGCCGACAGGACTGAGCGGATCAGGAGCGAAGGCACCGGTCAGTTCAACCGGAACTTTGGCCCTGTGACCGTAGATCTCGCGGGCTATAAAGACATCACGGGGTTTGGAAGTATGCTTCTTGTACTGCGGCCCTAAATTTGGACCACCTTACCGGTCAGTTTAGTCAGGGC